>DATDYS010000057.1:0-8295 GCA_035288925.1 Candidatus Nanoarchaeia archaeon | reverse complement strand
CGAGCCAAGGCAGATAACCAAGTCAATAAATCCAATGTCTATTCCCAGCTCTAAGGACGTGCTTGAGACGATTACTTTTAATTCCCCTTTTCTCAGCCTTGTTTCAATGTTGTGCCTTAATGATTTTGACAATGAACCGTGATGCGCCCCAATGTTTTCCATGTAGTTTTTTGGAAATTTTTCTTTCAGGTAATTCACAACCCTTTCAGTTGCAGACCTCGTGTTCGTGAAAATCAAAGTTGTCCGGTGGCTTTGGATTAAATTGTCAATCAAAGTGTACATTGAATTGTGAATCATTGCATGCTCCACCTCAACAAGATTCGGAACCGGCGATAGAACTTTCAAGTCCATTTCCTTGAGAAACTGGACGTCAACAATCTTGCAGTCTCTCAGCTTTCCTTTTCCATATCCGACAAGAAATTTTGCAATCTCATCCAATGGGGCTATTGTTGCGCTCAGTCCTATTCTCGTCATTGCAGGGGAAATCCTGTTTAATCTTTCTACGGATAATGACAAATGTACACCTCTCTTGTTTTCTGCTAAAGCGTGAATTTCGTCCGCGATAAACCATTCCACATTTTTCAGCAATTCCCTGAATTTTATCGAGCTTAGCATGATGGCTAAGCTTTCGGGTGTTGTAATTAAAATATGCGGAGGGTGCTTCAGCATTTTTGCTTTTTCGGAAGCCGTCGTGTCCCCGGTCCTGACTGCCGCCCTTATGTTTAATTTTTTCCCTGCAATCTCCTCCATTTCTTTTAATGGCTCAGCCAAATTTACCTGAATGTCATTGCTCAAGGCCTTTAACGGAGAAACATAAACGCAGTAAACCCTGTTTTCCAGAATTCCCTTTTCGCTTGAATCAATCAATTCATTTAGGATGGACAAAAAAGCTGTCAGAGTTTTTGTTGCTCCTGTCGGAGCGCTTACTAAAATATTATTTCTTGAATGAATTTCCATAACTCCAAATAGCTGTGGAAGTGAAAACTCACTAAATCTCGTAAAGAACCATTTATCTATAAGCGGGTTCAAAATGTGCCTTATCTGTTCAGGCTTGTATGGCTTATCTGCGTAGGTTATCATATTATAATAGTTAATATTTTCTTCTATATTGAAAATAAATGGTTATACACGAAATGTAACTATAGTTAACGACTGCAAATTTATAAAAGTGTTGGTTGTGATTAAATGAAAATTAAAAATGAGGTTTAGCATTGTTAAGGTTATACTATAAATCCTACTAAAAGCTATTTTATTTATATATCTTTAGGTCTACATTTAACTTTTTTTATCTAAAAATAGAAAGATTTATATATTAGTTATCTCTAAATTTAATAAATGGAAACTGAAGTATTACTTAAAAAACTGGAAGGTGTACAAACTATCGATTCAGTTACTAATATACTGAAAACAAGCAAAGATAAGGCTATTTACTATTTATTCCGCCTAAGAAAGGAAGGGTATGTCAAGACAAAGCGACTGAGCAATAATAGGAGGGTATATAATATCTCATTTGAGAATAAGCTTAAAGGAACTAGTTATTTTGAAATAATAAATAAGTATTCCCCAGTTAAAATTGCAACTCCCATCACTTATAAAATATATGGAAAAACTCCAAGCTTGGAGGAAACTTTAGTTTATGCGATTAAAACAGGGAGCTTAAGAACCATATTGGCCTCGTTGGCATTATTCAAAAAAATAACTGATTGGAGCGAACTTTACCAATTATCGAAGAAAAATAGGATAGAAAGGCAAGTCGGAGCTCTGTATGACCTGGCAAAAAAAATTATGAGGGTAAGAAGGATGACGGATAGGTTTAAAAATAATGCTTTACCCAAAAAAAATCATAATTTTGAGTATATTATCTCTGGATTAATGTCTGGGGATTTTAAAGACATAGAAGAAACATGGAAAATTTATTTGCCATTTAATAAAAATGATTTGAGTGATTACACATGATAACAATAGATGAGCAGCAAAAATTATTCCTGAACATAGCAAGAGTACTAAATAAAACTATCACTGCATATGCTGTTGGCGGCACAGCAATGATGTTTCTAGGAATTAAAGATTCTACATTGGATATCGATTTGGTATTTGAGAATGAAAAAGATAAAGATATTTTCAAAGAAGCAATAAAATCTCTTGGCTACAGAGAGATTAATGCTATAAAAGTTTATGGGGCAAGAAAGAACCAGCCGGAAATGCTAGTGCTAAATGATGAAAGATTTGACTTATTTGTTGTCAATGTTATAGATTTTGTATTTTCTGGGAATATGCAGAAAAGGGCAGAAAGTATACACCAATTTGGAGAAAATTTTATACTTAAAATAGCCGACCCGCACGATATAATTTTGATGAAATGTGCAACTGACAGATTAAAAGACAAGGACGATGCAAGAAAAATAATCAATCTTGGGAAGATTAAGTGGGAATTGCTTGTTGAAGAAGCTAAAAAACAAATCGAGCTTGGTAAAGAAAAAACTGCTTTCGAGTTAGGATACTTCCTGGAAGAATTAAAGAATAAAATGAAAGTTAAAATTCCTCAGGAAATCCTGGATGAACTATTTGGAATTGTTAAAAAACAGGCTGAAGAGAAACAAAAGAAATAAACTAGTCCAGATTCCCGCCTACTTCATTAAACCCCCAAGAAAACAACAACCTTTTTAAATAACACCATTATCCAATCTTCTGTGCTAATTCAATTAGCCGTTCTGACACCGCAAGGTGTGAAGAAAAGGTTCAGGTTTGGATTTATATTAAAAATTAGAAAAATTCAGGCTAAAAATAATATTAACCTAAAATAATAATTTCCAATAACAAAAATGACAACAATGTATGATGCGGAATCGCAGGATTTAATCCTGAAGGCAGCTGAAGAGCTAAAGAAAGTTCCGGACGTAAAGCCTCCGCAATGGGCGCCGTTTGTCAAGACAGGAATGCACAAGCAAAGGCCGCCTGTAAACAGTGACTGGTGGTACATAAGAGTTGCATCCGTTTTGAGAACCGTTTACAGACTGGGTCCGGTTGGAACGCAGAAATTAAGGACAAAATACGGCGGAAAGAAAAATAACGGAGTAAAGCAAGAGCATTTCTACAAAGGTTCCGGTAACATTTTAAGAAAATCACTTCAGCAGTTGGAAAAAGCCGGCTTCGTCAAGCAGGCGGAAAAAGGAATACATAAGGGAAGGGTAGTCACGCCGAAAGGAAGGGCGTTTTTGGACAAAATAGCAACCCAGCTTGTTGGGAACGCGCCAAAACGGGAAGTTATGGCGGAGCCAAAAAAAGAAGTTGTGGAAGTCCACCACGAGCAAAAGGCAGTGAAGAAAGCCGAGGACAAATCCGAATCAAAAGTTGCAGAAATCCATCACGAACAGAAGGCTGTTGAAGTTAAAAAATAATAAAAATTCAATTCAAATGCCAACTCTGGATGACCTAAGAAGGAAAAGGCTTGAAGAGCTGATGCGTTTGCAGCAGCAAAAAACGCAGCAGCAATCGGACGAGCAGTCGCAAATCCAGCAGCAGATTGAGCAGATGGAATCTGTTGTGAAGCAGTTTTTCACAAGGGATGCATTGGCAAGGTACGGAAATTTAAAATCGGCGCATCAGGAAAAAGCGGTTCAATTGCTTGTTGTTTTGTTCCAGGCAATCCAGAAAGGCCAGGTTCAGGGCAAGATTGAGGACGAGCTGCTGAAAAAGATTTTGGAGCAGCTGGCTCCGGCGAAAAAAGAATTCAAGATTAAGAGGGTTTAATAACAAAATGGCACGACACAAGCACCCGAGCAGGAAGAAAAGATTAGCCAAGTTTAGAAAGCAGACTAGATGGGCCCCTTTCTGGACGGTGCAGAAGATATACGGCAAGACAAGAAGAGTTCATCCAGGCAGGCATACAAAATTAAAAAGAAACTGGAGAAGAAACAAGAATAAGGCGTAATCATGGGAAGTGCGAAAGATGTTCAAATAGTAACTGACAGTTTTATGGTTGGTAATGTTCACATAATCGCTTCGGGAAGAGTAAGGCTAACGGACAAGTTAGCGGATTTTGATGTAAGGGCTGCGACTCCAGCCACAATGACGGATGAACTGAAGGATAGAATTGCCGTTGCATTGATGTCAAAATTAGGTGATTATCACTTAGAAATAAATTATAAATAATTAATAGGTAAACTAAAAATGGCAAAGAAAGAAGAAGCACCGAAAATTGTATTGGAAAGAAATTATAACATTCCGCTTAGAATCGCAACTTTGAAGAGCCCGTTTCACAAGAAGGCAAAAAAAGCAATCAGTACGGTCAAGATTTTCATTTCCAAGCACATGAAAACCAAGGAAGTTAAAATCGGACAATTTTTAAATTTAAAAATCTGGGAGCACGGAATGAGAAATCCCCCAAATCTTGTCAAGGTCACAGCAACTAAAGACGATAAGGGTGTTGTGTTCGTTGAACTGGTCGGAGCGCCAAAGCCTCAGCCCAAAGTGGAAGAAACAAAAAAATCCGGCAAGAAAGAATCAAAGCCGGAAGGAAAAGTGGAAGCTGAGTTCAAAGAGATTAAGGAAGAAACCAAGGAAATTAAGGAAGAAAAAGCAGAGGAAGCAAAAGAGATTCAGAAGGAAGAAATAAAAGAAATGCAGAAAGAGCATCCTAAAATGCACCCTCCGAAAATGCCTTCACAGCCGAAAGTTTCACAGACCCACCCGACAGCGCCGAAGAGCGTTTGAGGGTTTTTTGAATTATTTTTCAACTTTATTATCACTTAGTTGAATATCTTCTAATTTTTTTGTAAACATCTGGGCTAAAAGATGCGGATCTTTGTTTATTGATGTAAACACCTTGTAGGTTGCTTGCTCTATCCTGCCAACCAGTTCTCTTTCTTCAGCACCCAATCCTGATTTTCTTTGATAAAACTCCTTTCTAAAATACCTTAACACGCAAACGGCCGATGCAAATAATTCCGACTCATCATCATAAGGATGCCCGGCCACAGAGTGCGCCCCAAATCTTGAATTTCCAAAATATGCGCTTTCAGTAAAAATGTCAAATACGTCTTTTGGATAGATTCTTGGATCATATTTTGCTTTGTTGAAAAGGTTGGCGAAATCAGTTTTTGCTTTTACTTCAGGATTGAACCTGCCAATAAAATCCCATATACTTCTATAATCAAAAAGGTTGTGCGCCATCTCGTGGCATGCGCCGATTTCCGCCTGCCTCTTGAAAAAAGGGGTTTCAAAATCGCCTGTTGTCAGTATGCTCATATCCTTAAGATTTGGCGACAGGTTAAATGCCAGTTCCGTGGAAGGGCCTTGGGCGCCAGTCAGATAAAACGGCTGCTCGTCAACAACATACACCCTGAAAGGCTCGTGATATTGCGAAAACAGCCTGTGCAGGCCGTGAATGGGCTTCAGGCCATCCTGAGGCAGTTCTTTTTCCGTAAATATTCGCACGAAATCTTTTTCATCTTCGGGTTTGTAGTAGTTGACTATTGGCTTGATTCTGTAAGAGAAAACTTCTCCATTGGCATTGTCTGTCCCTTGGTTTTTGCCATTTCTGTAGACCATGAATTTCAGCGTGATGTAATTGGAATTAATGTTCGGCACAGTGTTGAAGTACACCCATTCGCTTCCATCGCCAGACACAGTTGCCGGCAACACGTTATTTTTTGGCCTTCCAAATAAATCGGAAATCTCGTATTGCGGTGAATTTTGAACTCCTCCGCTGAATCTTCCGCGAAATCCTTTTTTGTCGCCGGTTGCAATTACTTCAAATTCCAGTCCTTGTTCAACAAGCGCCCTGACGGCTTCGATGTCAAATAAAACTTTCCATCCTTTTATCCTTATTTTCCCCAATGGAGTGTCGATGCTCTGCCCGCTTGCGTAAGTATGGGCTTCATACTGCGGAAGCTCAATGTCCTGCGGCCTGAAAAAATATTCACCGGCTGAAACTCCTAACAAGCCCAGCGCAGCTATTCCTCCGGCTACAAACGCCCTGCGGGAAACTAATACTCTTCTTTCCAATGTTGGCTCCTGTTGTCGCTGATGAAGCCCAAGGCCGACCTTTTCTTCATTATGCCCATCCAAAAATCCAAGGATCTTTCTGACTAAACCACCCATAGCTACGAGTAATCAAATAGTGTATAAAAAACTTTATGGATGGCACCATTTGGCAATAGGCGCATTTTTTCCAATACCTTTTAAAACTGAATATAATTCTAAGGGTATATGTCCCAACTGCCTTTTGAAAAAATAAACAGAAAAATCTTAGTAAGAAAAGAATCAGAAACAGACTGCAAATACGGCTGCAATCCACAGGAAAGAAAAACAGAGGAAATCATAACTTACGGGATTGTGAACGTAGACAAGCCGAAGGGCCCAACGAGCCACCAGGTTTCTGATTACATGCAGAAAATTCTTCACATCAATAAGGCCGGACATTCTGGAACTTTAGACCCGGCAGTAACAGGCGTTCTTCCAGTGGCATTAGACCGGGCTACAAGAATAGTGCAGGGATTATTAACTGCAGGAAAAGAATATGTTGCAATAATGCACCTGCATAAGGAAGTTGAGGAAAAACTTTTGAGGGAAACGATACAAAAGTATTTTATCGGCAAAATCATGCAGCTGCCACCCATTAAAAGCTCCGTGAAAAGGCAGCTGAGGCCAAGAACAATTTATTATATGGACATCCTGGAAATTGACGGAAACGATGTAATGTTTAAAGTCGGGAGCGAAGCCGGAACTTATATCAGAAAATTAATTCACGATCTCGGCCAAAAATTAAAAGTCGGTGCTCACATGGCGGAATTAAGAAGGACAAAAGCCGGGCCTTTTGATGAATCCACTCTTTTTACGATGCAGGAATTAACTGACGCTTACTATTACTGGAAAGAGGAGCAGAATGATAAATTCATAAGGAGGGTAATTCAGCCGATTGAAGCCGGAGTGAAGCACCTTCCTAAAGTCTGGGTTTTTGACACCACAGTTGAAAGCTTATGCCACGGGTCAGACCTAAAAGTGCCGGGCATCAGCAAACTAAACAACCAAATAATCAAAAATAATACAGTTGCAATCATGACTTTGAAAGGGGAATTGGTTGCAATAGGAACATCGCACATAAGTTCTGAGGAAATGATGGACGAGAGAGGGGTGGCTGTCACGACAGAAAAAGTTTTCATGCAGCCGGGAACTTATAAGATTCAGGGTTAACAGATACTTTTAAATATTTCTTAATAAAACTTAATCAGGGATTTAAAAATGAAATCAATGATGGAATGCCCGCTTTGCGGGGCAGAGGTAAGCAAGAAAGAGGAATACTGCCAGGAATGCGGGAAACACTGAAAAACCCTAAAGGTGTTTTTAGTGCACCGAATAGTTCAGAGGACTTTCCCAGTTCCCTTAAAAAAGATTAAATATAATTTTGCTTTTTCTTAATTGTGTGATTAATATGGATGAAAAGGAAACAAAAAAGAGCCTGAAATTCTCAATTTATGACGGCGCGGCATTTGCCGTAATGGACGGAATGACTGCCTCTTTTCTGGTGCCATTTGCGGTTGCGCTGAACGCTTCTGTAAATCTGATAGCTGCTCTGAGCTATATCCCTCAGCTGTTAGGGGCATTTGCCCAGCTTTTATCGGCAAAAATTGCAGAGATGTTCCGCGACAGGAAAAAAATACTTGTGATAGGCTCGTTTGTGCATGCAATCTTCTGGATTCCTTTGCTTTTAATTCCGTATGCAACCCCCAGCCAAAAATATTTGCTGGTGGTTTATGTGGCTATTCAGGCCGTTTTTGTTCAAATCATGCTCCCTATCGGCAACTCTCTCATGGGGGATATAGTCCCAAAATATGAGCGCGGCAAATTTTTTGGCCTCAGGAATAAAGTCATAGGGGTGATATCCTTTGCCTCCGCGCTTTCAGCTGGCCTGATTCTAACCTATATTTCCCCAAAAAACATTTTTTTGGGCTTTGCAATACTGTTTTCCTTTGCATTCATCGGAAGGTTCCTTTCGGGAATTTTCAAAATATTCATAGCCAACCCGGCCCCGGACTTCGGGCACGAGGAAAAATTTTCAATAGTTGATTTTGTCAAAAGAATGGATAAAACCAATTACGGGCATTTCGTAAAATATCTCACCCTGTTTAAATTTGCAACAAACGTTGCAGCCCCCTTTTTTATATTGTACATGCTGAGGGACCTGCATTTCACTTATCTTCAATTTACAATTATCACGGCTTCCGAGCTGATTGCAAGCTTTGTAGCGATGGGAATCTGGGGCAGGCTTATAGACGAGAAAGGCACCAAATTTGT
>DATDYS010000056.1:0-9631 GCA_035288925.1 Candidatus Nanoarchaeia archaeon | reverse complement strand
ATATGATTAAAGCAGTAATATTCGACCTGGACAATACGCTGATTGATTTTATGCGCATGAAGAAGCTCAGCTGCGATGCTGCTATCACCGCAATGATGGACGCAGGATTAGATGTTGAAAAAGAAGAAGCTACTAAATCTTTGTTTGAATTGTACGACAAGTACGGTCTCGAAGAAAAACAAATTTTCCAGCATTTTCTGAAGAAACTTACAGGTGAGATTAATTACGAAGTGCTTGCCAGCGGAATAGTGGCTTATAGGCGTGTCAGAACTGGTTTTCTTGAGCCGTACCCTTACGTCGGAAAAGTTTTATTTGAGCTGAAAAAAAGAGGAATAAAGCTTGCGATAGTTTCAGATGCCCCGAGGCTGAAAGCGTGGATAAGGCTTGTGTCTATGAAAATCAACCATCTTTTTGATATTGTAGTTACGTTTGAGGACACAAATGAATTCAAGCCAAGCAACAAGCCTTTCATGATTGCTTTTGAAAAACTGGATTTACGGCCTGATGAGTGCTTAATGGTGGGCGACCGCCCTGAAAGAGACATTGAAGGCGCAAAGAAACTGGGAATGGTTACCTGTTTTGCTAAGTACGGCAATCCTAAGGCTGACGCTTCCGGCGCTGATTACGAGATAAACAATATTAAAGAACTGCTGGAGATTGTGGAATAAATTACTAAAAAGTAGCAAATCACTCGTATTTACTCATAAATAACCCAAACTTTTATATATTACTTCTTACACTAAATGGCAATAGGCTTAAAATCCTATAATTCATTTAAAATTATGAGGTGAATTTGATGGCAAGAGGAAGATGTATGAAATGCAGAAAGGAAGTTGAAATCAAGGATGGCAAGGAAGTCACTATGAAGAACGGAATGAGTGCAATGAAAGGTGCCTGCGGAACTTGCGGCACAAAAGTTTTTAGGATTCTAGGAAAGGCCAAGTAAGGCCTTTTATTTTTTTGTTTTAAATCACTGCTTTTTGACTTTTGGCAGAATCTTATACGCGAAAACAGCGGCGATTATAATAATAATCCAGAAGAAGAACTCATTTATTATTCTTAATGCGAGAAAGGTGATATTCAGAATCAGGAATACTATTATGACGACAACCAAAATCCTTAGTAGCTTCTTGTCTTTAATATCCATCTTTTGATTTCAGAATGCGCTTTTTCATCCGCATGAACGTTATTCCGTTCCTTATCTCGATCTGCTTGTGAGTGTAAGCACGGCTATCAACTGTGATATAATCCGTCTTCTCACTATAATCAGAAGCAATCAATAAAATACACCCCCACGTGCTAATTTCTGTGGTTAAATCACTATAAAAGCTTTTTGTTTTGTCGTGTAGGGATTAGTATACTGGTTTATTATTTTCATTATTGGTTTTATTGGCTATTGATTTTTTATGATTTAAACAAATCTTAAATATAAGTTCAGCTAAACTTTTTATGAAATGCTGCTCGATTCGTATCTTAACCTTATAAAAAAGAGTGTAGGACTAGACCAGGCGAATAAGTACTTTTACAGTCCGTATTTCGATTCTTTGCTGATTTTGGTGCTGTTTTTTGTGCTGTCAAGGATATTTGTGTTCATAGCCACAAGAATAATTCTGAAGCTTACAAAGAAAACAAAAACCAATGTTGATGATCTGATTGTGGTGAAAACCAGCAGGCCGATTTCTTTGATTTTGCTGACCATCGGGTTAATGCTTGCACTTCTTCCTCTTGGAGTGAGGCAGCCTATTGCCGGCATAGCAGAAAATATTCTTGGTTCGGTTATAGTAATCCTGATTACTTATATTGTTATAGTTGTGGTAGACATATTTGTAGACAATTGGGGCATGAAAGTTGCCACAAAAACAAAATCCGCTTTTGATGATGAGCTTGTGCCGGTGTTCCACAGGTTTACCAGAATTTTTCTTTCGATCATAGGGTTGCTCTTTGTTCTTACTGTATGGGGGGTTGAGATAGGTCCTCTTTTGGCGAGCCTGGGCATTGCAGGAGTTGCAATTGCTTTTGCGCTGCAGAGCACTTTAGGAAACATTTTCGGCGGAGTTTCATTGATTGCCGACAAAAGCATCAGGGTGGGGGATGTGATAAAAATTGATAGCGAAACAAGCGGGACTGTTGTTGATGTCGGGCTGAGAAGCACAAAAATAATGACGGCGGACAATGAGATGGTAACGGTTCCAAACGGAAAGCTTGCTGATTCGAAAATATTAAACTACCTCCATCCTGACCCGAGCATAAGGATTATGGTGGATTTCGGAGTTGAGTACGGCTCTAGTATTGATAAAGTAAGAAAAGTTGTTTTGGGCGAGCTGAAAAAAATTCCGGTTATTACAAAAAAGCCCGAGCCAAGAGTTGTAATGGATGAGATGGGGGACTTTGCGCTTAAATTCAAGGCATTCTTCTGGGTCAAGAATTTTGACCAGAAGTTTGACACCAGATTTCTCGTGACGGAAAAAATTTACAATGCATTGACCAGAAATAAAATTGGAATTCCTTTCCCGACAAGGACGGTTTATGTGAAGAAAGGGAAAAGATAATCACTCGTTCAATATCCCTTTCACAATTCTGTAAGTCTGGGAGTATAAATCAATATTTAAAATATCAGTGTGCAAAGTTCCCCCAAATAATCCGCTGCACGTTCCATTGACGTAATCTATTTTAGCGTTGTCTGATTTTGCATTTTCTGCCGTTACGATGCCATCTCCGTCAGATGAGTCAGTGCTGCAGCCGGTTCCTATTATATTATACATTTTCACGCCAGCAGGCTGGCTTGAAGGGTCATTTAGCTTGTTGATGAACAGGCTGTCCTGAAGCATGTCCTGGCATTCCCTGTTTTCACCGACATAACCGCAATAGCTTGCCGTTTTGCTGGAAACGCCTTTGTTGGGGGTGGCAATCATGATGAATTTGTTTACATCATCCGGGCTGAAAATCTGCATGTACCTTCTTACAACCAGGCCGCCCATTGAATGCGCGATGATGTTGACTTTTGGCTTTCCGGTCCTGTCCTTGACAATGTCAACCAGCTCTTTCAGCCTTAGCGCGTAAGTGTCTATATTCTCGCTTTTTGTCGGCACGACAATGTACTTGTCATTTTTCCTGAAAGCATCATAGTAATAGCTTACCTTGACTGTTATCGGCTTGCCGCTCAGGCTCCATATTCCGCTCTGCAATGGCTCATTTTTGGAATACAAAGATACAATTCCGGCATTCAGGTAGCCGTCTTCTTCGAGCTTTGACTGCATTTTATTGAAAGCGTCCAAAGAATACTCAGGGGAATTATCTTTTGAAAATGCATGCCCATGAACGAATATTACTGGAAATGTTTTTGGGTCACTTCTGCAGGAAACATCATTGCAGCATGGCTTGCAGTCATTGAACACGCAGCACACCGGAGGATTGTCGGACAAAGTTGTGTCAACGTTCTGCACAATCTTATAAGTTATGTTTGTGCTTACCGGAGTGAAATCAAAAGACTGCGGGATTTGACCGGCATTTTCAAATTTCGAGCATGTATTCAGGAAATTATCTGACTGTGAAGACAAACTTATTTTTGATAAAATGTACAATGAAATGTTTGCCGGCTGGCTGTAGTTTAATTCTGCAATGCTTACTTTATTTAATGGCAGGAACTCTTCGGCAGTCTTGATTATATCTGTGTTTGTTTTATTTTCATTCTTTAATTTCTGCAGCGAATCATAGTAGGAATTGTTGATTTTTGCTATCTTGTTGTTCCTGAAGCTCTCTGTTAAGTTGATGAATTTGCCGTCGCTGGTGAATATGATATTATTTTCCCGGATAATCTGCAGAGATTGGTTTCTAATGTCAGCATGAGTTTGGCTTAATTCTTTAATTAGCGTGCAACTGTTTTTTAAATATGCACTTTGAGGATAATCATCCAGGAAATACTGCATTTTGCCGGTAATTTCATCCAGGGAACTGTTTTCAACACAATTCTCCTGCAATTCGCACAATAAACTGTTTTCAAAATCCAGCAGGTACTCCGACTCAAAAAATAGTTTGGCTGAGCTGGCTTTTGTTTTTTCAATTATTAAATTTTGGCCGGATTTGATTTTATCAAGCTCTGAGGCAACGCTGTCATAATTGTCAAACGTGTTGTTTGTCACAGCATCGGACAAATTGTTAAAATTATTCAAATCCGAATTAAAATCTGAGGATAGTGTGTTATTTGAAATTTTAATAAACTGGTTTAATTCATTGAACTTAGAGTATATATTGTTTAACTGCAATAAAATTGAATTGTGAAGGCCTGCAGTATTACCTATCCTCCTGCTTAAATTATCGATTCTGTTTTTTATTTCGCTTAGTTTTCCAAAATAGCTTTCATTTAACACCAGTTTCAGCTGGGCATAGTTTTCAACCGACCATAAGCTTCTCAGGTTTTCTATTGAGACTCTTGTTTTATCGAAAGAATCATCAATTTCTATTTTTTCTTTTGTCAGGTTGTTCAGGTTCAGAGCATGCGCAAGCTCGAAATATTTTTGGCTCGCCTTTTGGTGCGCTACATCCACGTTCTGCAATAGCTCCAAAAGCATTGTGAAATTTCCTTTCAGCCCTTTTTTCAGCTCTTTTTCTGTTTCAGTCAGGTCATAGTTCACAAGAACCAATGATGATCTTGATTTTTCAGGGCTGCTTGTATGGCAGAAAAATGACGGAATGCTGCTGCATTTAACCTCAAAATTATAAATATCCTGGCCGCTGCCTAGGCGCTTTGCGCTTAGGTTGTAGCTTTTGGCCGCATTCTGCCCGACTCCAATTTCAAAACTATTTTTGTCCAGGACCTCGTTTCTGCTCCTGTCGGTAAAAGAATATGAGCAGTATGATTTGCAGTAGGCTATATTTTCCGTTGAAATGTTGAAATTCACAGTTTTTGTGCCACCGTAATGCAGGCTGAATGACTGCTGTTCCGGGGTTAGGTAAACAACCAATTCATTTCCAAGAAAGAAATTTAGCTTCTGGTTGAAAAACAGAATTACATAGACAAACAGGAGTGTGGCTGCAATTATAATCCACAGCTCATATTTTTTTAAAAACTGCTTTATTCCTGCCACGCAGAATTAAATTTTTTGCAAGATTAAAAAGCTTTCGAGAAAGCTTGGATTAGAATCAAAATATTTGTATTTCTTTTTAACATTAAGATTTAATTTGTTTATTATACATTCATCTCCATTGGTAACGTGAGTTAAATTTTTCTATTGATACTTCTTTTTCCTTTCTATATGGTAATTAATTCAAATTTCACTCATACTTATGTATGAAAGACCGAAAGCTTTAAATATAAGTTAATACATTTTTACAGAACCAATATACATTTTTGTATACCAATATACTTAAGAAAGTAAAAACGTTGGGAAATTAGACACAGTCATCAATTAGAAAAAATAAAAATTTCAAAAACTGAGTGTTAATCATGGCAACCGAACTTGTTAGCTTAGGGATACTATTCTTGTGTGCTATAGTAGGGGGAATCATAGCTACCAGATTTAAACAGCCTGCTGTGTTTGGACTATTATTAGTCGGAGCAATAGTGGGCCCTCATTCTCTTAAGCTGGTTGAAAATGTTGACATGATTACGGCTATGTCAGAAATTGGTGCAATACTAATGCTATTTACCATAGGGATGGAATTTGATGTTTCCAAACTTCTGAAGCTTGGCGCAAGGTCTATATTAATAGGCCTGCTGAAATTCGCGATTGTTTTGTTTTTTGGATACCAGGCAACCCTGTTGATGGGCTTTAGCGTAAAAGTGGCTTTGTTTGTTGGTGTAATCTTGTCCTTTAGCAGCACGGTTGTTGTTGTGAAAGTACTGGAGCAGAAAGAAATGTTCAGCAGGAAAGAAGTTCCGCTGTTAATTGCAGTGCTGATAATAGAAGACATCCTTGCGGTTTTTGCTTTGACATTTTTTTCCGGAGTAAAAGATTCAAGCGCCGGAGTATTGCCGATATTTGAAAAAATAATTTTCTCGGTTGCAATACTGATTTTTGCTTACATAATAATGATGAAAGTTTTGAAATACATAATCAACATAATAAGAAAAAACAGCAGTGATGAATCTTTATTGACTTTTTTATCACTTGGCTTGGGGGCATTGTTCAGCTGGTTTGCCTCATATCTTGGATTGACCCCTTCAGCAGGGGCATTTCTTGCAGGCAGTTTAATCGCGTCTCTGCCGAACGCAAAAGAATACGGGAGAGCAATCCGCCCATGGGCTCTGATATTCACTTCCATATTTTTCATATCAATGGGGACTTTGGTGGACTTTACCACGGTCCAGTCTTACCTGCCCCTGATTGGTGTACTGTTAGTGACCGTTATAATTTCAAGATTCATAGCAGTCGGATTTGTGACAATGCTCCTGGCTAATTTCAGGGACGACCAGCCACTTTTTTCCAGCATTGCGATGATATCAGTCGGGGAATTTTCACTTCTTGTTGCAAAAGAAGGACAGAAATTCGGGCTGGGAATTGATTTAGTTACAATAACTGCGGCAATAATCTTTGCTACAGCCATAATAATGTCCATAGGGATAAACTACAGCGAGAAGATACATTCATCTTTGAATTCAAGGACTTCTTCAGGAGCTAAAATAAGATTGGATAAGCTGTCCGGCTACATGCGAAGGTTCTTCGACCAGACGGAAATAGAAAACTTTTTCACCAACAAGCTCAAGTCAGAGTCAAAGATAGCTTTAATGCTTGGCATAGTCCTAATGTTTACATTTTTGGTATTGAGGCAGTTTTCATTGCTAATCAAGTCCAGCTTAGGCCCACTATTTTTGTATGTGTTTTATGGGCTGAGCATTATAATATTGGGATATCTGATTAATTTGATTTATAGAAGATTAAAGGAGATACATCATGTTTTGGCAGTTATACTGACAAATGTTGACAGCTCAAAAAACCTTGCAAAGTGCTATAGGATATTAAACAACCTGTTAATCACATTGGTGCTGTTTTTTTCGGCAATGCTGTTCCCGTTTGCGATGTTCGCTTTCAACCTTAATGAGTGGATGAATTTAGTTCCTTTTGTTTTGGTTGGAATATCCTTTTATTACCTGAAGAAGCTGCTGATGTACATAGAAGGGCATTCCAGCTTTGTGCCGAGCTACAAGGCAAGCCTGGCAACGGCTAAATTTTGAATTCAGTTATTTTTTATTTTTATCTTCTAGCTTTTTCTTTTTTTCATCACAACCTTTTTAAATACTCATTCTTTCACAAACCTATTAATGGAGGATAACAAATATGGCCAGCTTTAAATTATGCATTTCAGACCCGGCAACGGGAAAAACGTTCCAGAAGGAAATAAAGGATGACTTGGCAAGGCCTTTCATCGGCCTGAATTTAGGCGAGACTGTCAAGGGAGATTCTTTTGAAGTTCCCGGATTTGAGTTCCAGATAACCGGAGGCTCGGATTACTGCGGCTTCCCGATGAGGAGGGGAATTTTAGGAACAAGAAAGAAAATGACGATCCTGGGCGGAATAGGCTTCAGGGGCGCCGGAAAAGGGGTCAAAAGGAGAAAAACAGTCTGCGGCCACAAGATACACGAGAAAATTTCGCAAATAAACCTTAAAGTAACAAAATCAGGCTCCAAAAAACTTCACGAGGCTTTGGGCGTTCCTGAAAAAGCAGAAGCAAAGGAAGAAAAAAAAGAATAATTTTTTTTAATTTTGCACTATTTGCCTTCTATGTTTATGGGTGGGTGGAGGGCAACCAATTACTCATTTAGTGCAATAAGATATTCCCTCCCCGAATAATTTTGTTTATAGAGAATTTTGCAAAAACATTAAATTATCAAGGTTCCTTATATTAGAAATAAAAAACCCGAAATTCAAATTTTAAATTAAAACATGGCTAAAAAGAAAGAAGAAGCACAAAATGAACTTCCTCCACAGCCCTCTGTCAACATCGGAATGGTCGGCCACGTCGACCACGGTAAAACCACCCTGCTCGAAAGGCTGAGTGGAAAGTGGACAGACACTCATTCTGAGGAATTAAAGCGCGGAATCACCATAAGGCTGGGATATGCCGATATTTTATTCAGAAAATGCGAAAAATGCAAGGGCGCAAAAGCATTCACGACAAAAGAAGAATGCCCCCATTGCAATTCCAAATCAGTTCCGCTTAGAAAAGTTAGTTTTGTCGATGCGCCTGGCCACGAATCCCTGATGGCAACAATGCTTTCGGGGGCGACAATAATGGACGGCGCTTTGCTTTTGGTTGCAGCAAGCGAAACATGCCCGCAGCCGCAGACACGAGAGCATTTGATGGCGCTGGAAATTATAGGAATAAAAAATGTAATCATCGTGCAGAACAAAATTGATTTGGTCAATGAGGAGCAGGCTGTTAAGAATCATGATCAGATAAAAAATTTTCTTAAGGGAACGAGCTTTGAAAACGCCCCGATAATCCCGATTTCAGCGCAGCACAGGGTTGGGCTTGATTTTTTGATGGAAGCAATTGACAAATATATTCCGACTCCGGCCCGGGACGAGAAAAAAGATCCTATAATGCTTGTGGCAAGAAGTTTTGACATCAACAGGCCCGGAATTACGCCGGAAAAGCTTGTGGGCGGAGTCCTCGGGGGGAGCTTAAGGCAGGGCGTTTTTAAAATTGGGGACAATATTGAAATAAGGCCCGGAAGGGTAATGATTGAAAAAAACCAGCAGGTTTGGAAATCCATAACAACAAAAATCACAAGCTTAATTTCAGGCAGCGTAAATCTTGAATCAGTCGGGCCGGGCGGCTCGATAGGAGTTTTGACTTCTCTTGACCCTTCTGTTGTCAAGTCTGACCAGTTAACAGGCTCGCTTGTAGGGCTGCCGGGCAAATTGCCGAAAGTCTGGAATGAGTTACTGCTTGATGTTCATCTGCTGAAAAGAGTTGTAGGAACGCAGGAAGAATTAAACGTTGACCCCATCAAAATGACCGAGCCATTGATGCTCAATGTAAACTCCGCAGCAACAGTCGGGATGGTAATTGAATTAAGAAAAAATAAAATAAGATGCAGATTAAAACTTCCGGTTTGCGCTGATATTACATCAAGAGTCACAATCTCCAGAAGAATAGGAAACAGATTCAGATTAATAGGTTACGGCACGATTGTGGAGAAATAGGTTTTTAAACTGATATTTCTTACCTTGTTCTATGAGGGGGTCGGTTATATTTTTACTGGTGCTTGTAGGATTGTCTTTGTTTAGCTTTATGGCTGTAAGCTCAGGCACAAATAAGGATGAGGTTAAGCAAGATTCAAAAAGCATTCAGTTCAAGACTTTTACTTCTGCTGTCTGCGAGGAGAAAAATGATTTAAGATATTGCATGGATGTTCTTTTTGTTAACTGCAACGGCAAAATATCAAAAGCAAGCGAAGTCCAAGATTGCAACGGGTTCAGGATTGATAATAAAGTGACTGGGTTTGCGGTTTTTGAAAATAATTGAAAATAGAATTTAACTATTCTTCTTTCTTCACTTTCAGCTGGCTTTTGATGGCTTTATCGCTTATTATCGCGGAATTCCCGCTTGGGTCTTCTATAATTAATTTCTGCTTTTCTTTCCCCCACGTGATGTTCAGCAGCTTTTTCAGGAGGTTTTTTGCTTTTTT
>DATDYS010000055.1:0-5066 GCA_035288925.1 Candidatus Nanoarchaeia archaeon | reverse complement strand
AAAGGCGCTCAGCCCGTCACGAATTTAAAAGATTCTGCTGGAAACCAGATTTATTCGTTCAAGGGAAAGTACGTATCAATTGCCAGTGATGATGTGCCTCAAGGAATCAGAGAAGAGGATATTGGTGGTGTGAAATACCCAGTTACCTACAGCCTTGCAAATGGAAGGATGGCTGCTGCAGGGATAAAACTTGGAGATGAACCATCAACACCAATAACCGATTTACAATTAAGGCAGCTAAGGTCTTATGGCAAAGTCAGTGGAAACTTGATTAAAAACTCTGAAGGTAGGCTTCAGTTTTCTTTCACCTCACCTCCAAAGAAAGTTGGAGACAACGAACAGACATCAACAACTAATGTGGAATTTTTTGCTAAAGGGCCAACCGAAACAAAAACTATTCAGGTAAAAGACAGAAATGGCAACATTATCTCGCTCAAAGAAACAACAAATGAATACTATGAGGAAACCACAACAGCAACTGGCGAGAAAAGATATGTTTTTGGATTGTCAAGCCAGAAAAATTATAAGCTAGGGGAAGGGGAAACATCAATTAATCCTATGACCAGTGATTATACTGAAATAACAACTGACCCTGCGACAGGGCAACCAACAAAACTAACTATCAGGGAAAAAGGAATAGAGAGTTCAGCACAGTATGTTAATGGTCAAGTAACCGGAACTGGAAAAGCCAAGGACAGGCTATCAACAGAAATAAGCCAGTACAAATCCCGCCAGTTCTTTGCAGGCTTCCAGTTCATCTTCACAGAGTTCAGGGGCCTTGGGTATATTCCGTCATTGTTTGGGTTTGATGATGACAGCTTAATCGAATGGAGAAATGGCGTTGACAAAGTTTTCTCAACTTTATATTTAGGAACAGAGTACTGGTCAAGCAAGATTTGCACCGCAACAGCCGGGTTGGCAACAGAAAACGAAGGCATTGCTTACGCTGAAACTCCGCAGGGAATGGCGCAGATTGGCGCGCACATAGAGGCAACAAAAACTCAGCCGATAGTCACAGAAAACGGAACAAGTTACATCTATAAGATTACTTTCCAGGTAAAAAATGGGGATTATGAAAAAGACCAGAGAGCTCCGGAAAACATGTCGATAAATGTTTTTATTATTCCAAAAGACCAGGATATCAGCAGCGGAATACAGATTTTCAAGAAAAATGTCAATGTTGGCAGGGGATCTTCATTTGGAAGGTTTGGAAATAATGCAATTGTGCAGGAAAGCAAAACTGTCTATGATAAGATATGCATTAAATTTGATAAAATCCCATTAAAATGGAAGATAAATAATAATATCTTGTGCAATAGAATTGAAGACAACACTTATGCCCAGCCGACGGCATTGCAGCAAAGAAACGCAGCCCAGCAGGGATCCAATGCTGACATGAATAATTGGTAGTAAAATTTATATATATGCATATACATATGTACACTATGGCAAAAACATTAATGGTATCAAACAGTGTCTACGAAGAGCTGAAGAAGATAAAAGAAAATGAAAATAAAAGCTTCAGTGATGTCATTACTGAGCTTATCACAAAAAAGGATGGAAAAACGGGGCGCGATTTATGGAAGCACTTTGGAGTTCTTAAAGGTGATAAGGAGTACGATGAAATAAAAAAAGAGCTCAAAAAAGGATGGAATAAATGGCAGAAAAGGTATGCTTAGACACAGATATTTGTATTGATATTCTAAACTCTCGGGCAAGAGTTGAACCGTTGCACGATATAATTCTGGATTCGGAGATTTATGTCACCTCTATCACGGTTTTCGAACTTTATTTAAGAGCAACAAACCTGAATCAAGTCAGTAATTTTTTAAAGAATGGCAATATAATCTCTTTTGATGAGAATTGCGCAGTGCAGGCAAGCAATATTCACAAGGAGCTTAAGTCAATAGGGAACCTTATGGAATTCCGGGATATTTTTATAGCTTCCATAGCAATGGTTAACAATTGCAAATTGGTAACATTCAATAAAAAACATTTTTCAAAAATAAAAGACTTGGAACTGCTGGATTTATAATGAAAAAAAATAAAATCGGATTTATTGAGTGGAATAATAATATTCTTGTAAAATCATTCAGAAAAATGGATTTTAATATTTTGTTAATAGTAATCTTGGACTCAGTTTTTTATCTCACGGCGGCAGGCTTATTTTTCCTGTGGGACAAATTCATGAAAGCAAAGGCAGCTGCAATTAATCTGCCGGCAGACCCAAATGAAATTGTAAACACATTAACCTCCCTGGGCCCGGAGAAAGCGCAGCAGCTTGCTTCTGAAGTAAAATCATATTTTTTTCTGCTGATTTTTTCATTCATAGCAGTTGTAATTCTTGTAATCTTTTTGGCAGGCATATTCAAGAGCATAATATGGGCAAAAACAGCAAAAACAAAAATATCCTTAAAATTTATGTCGGGTTTTATGCTTCTTAATGTAATATGGACTGGTTTCTGGGCAGTTATGATTTTTTTAATATCTTATCTTGTGAATCCGGAGTCAGTTCAAACATTCTTCCTAATATCATTTATAATTGCAGTATACTTAACAAACATATTATATCCAATTTTTATGCGAAGGCAAAGATTAAATTCAATAGGCTCCGCAATCGGGATTGGAATTACGAAGGTTCATCTTTTTGTTCTGCCGAACCTGATAATTTTTTTGGTATTGCTTATTTTGACTTGGGCTGCGAGCAAGATTGCCTTTAATTATTCTTTTTTTGTAACCTCATTTCTACTTGTAATTTACGCAGCTGTAGTTCGCTACTATGCTTCTGAGCTTTTGGCTGAAGCCGAAATGAGGTAAAGCGAAAACTTTATATAGTCTATATATGATTTATATATTAATATACCTTTTTCAACACTAAATATATATAAAATAAATATATTACATATATACCATGAAGTACATAAAAAAGCTGATAAGAACCAGCGGCGGATTGGTTGTCAGGGTTCCTTCTGATATAGTTAAAATCCTTAACTTAACTGAAAAAGATTATGTTGAAATGGATTTGACAAAGCTTGACGTGAAAGCCCTAAACAAAAAATCAAATGCAAAATAAAAAAATGAAGATTATAATTAAAGTACAATAACAAGATATATTAAGCCAGAAAGTGGCATGACTGAAATCAAAATTTATTTCATTAAACGCTTAAAATGAAAAAAAGAGGTGATTTTGGAGGCAAAAAGGCGCAGGTATCAATATTCCTGCTAGCGGCAGTCATAGTGCTTATTTTGGGCATGATATACTTTTTTTATCAAAGGCAAAGCTCCGAGAAGAAAATAGAATATGTCCAGCCGGAATTGGTGCCGCTGAAAACATATGTTGAAGACTGCCTAAAGCAAATAACGGATGACGGTTTGGAAACAATCGGACTGACTGGGGGGTACATAGAAATCCCTGATTCAGTTTCCGGCAATCCAAAGTCCTATCTTGCAGCCTATCCGTCGTCTCATTTCAAGATTCCGTACTGGTGGTACGGCGGGATAGAGGCTGTTCCAACCGAGGATTTCATAAAGGACGAGCTGAAAGTCCATATCAAAAGAGAATTAGGCGGCTGCATAAAAAATTTTGAGCCTTTTGAAGCCAGGTTTATAATCAGCAAGCCCAAAGAGCCGATAATAGATGTTCAGTTCAATGATGCAGATACTTCAGTCTCGATGAAATACCCGCTGGAGGTTTTGGGAAAGGGAAGCGATTTCAAGGCTGGCATAGAAACTTTTCAGTACGGCTCATCCGTAAGGTTCAGGAAAGTCTATGAGCTTGCGAAAACTATAATGGAACGCGAAAACAAAGATTATTTCCTTGAGAAAAAAACAATAGACCTTTACTCCATGGACACGGAAGTGCCCACAACTGATGTTGAAGTTACCTGCAGGGAAAAAATCTGGAAACTCAGCAACATAAACGATGAATTAAAAAAATTGCTGAGCTTCAACCTCCCTTACATCAGAATAATTGGAACTGATTATAATCCAAACTTATTTGTCCCGCAGCCTGATGGAAAGGAAATATTTTCACAGTCATACTACAACTACCATTATTTATGGGAAATAGATAAAAATCCAGGCAATAATTACAAAAACATGAAAGTCTCATTCACCTATGACAACTGGCCGATTCAAATCTATGCAAGGCCGAGCCAAAACGGAGTTTTGAAGTCAAATGCGGATAAGGGAACAGATTTGCTGAAATTTTTCTGCCTGAAAGTGTGGCATTTCACGTACGATATCGACTACCCGGTCCTGGTCACAATATTTGACCAGCAGACTGGCAGAAATAAGGGATACCAATTCAATTTCCCGTTCAGAGTCCATATTGACCACAACCAGCCGGAAAGACTAAACCGGGGAACTGCAGCCTTTGACGCAGTCGATGACCTGTCAAACGATGAATACTGCAGCAATGCTGAAAATGATTTGACCATTTTCACCGTTAATAACGCAACAGGCGACGATTTGAAAGATGTCAATCTTACTTTTACATGCGGTAGATATTCATGCGATATGGGGCAGAGCCAATACCTAAGCTTGGGCGCAGCAGCCGGCATCACAAAAAAACTGCCCTACTGCGTAAACGGAATTATAAGAGGCTCGAAAGGCGGATACTCAGACGCGCAGTCATTTGTTCAGACAAACACAAACGGAAAATCCTACCTTTTATTTATGAACCCGCTGAAGGAGATTTCAGATTACAAGGTTGTAAAGCACCAGCTTTCAAATCCTGCTACTGTAGAAGAATTAAGCCAGACTGAGCAGGCCTCAATATACATAAAAAGCAACCAAACAGGGTACGAAAGCTTTGTGTTTTATCCAAAAGAAGGGGATTTCCCGCTGAAGATTCCCTCCGGAAAGGATGTAGCCTATGATGTTGCCATTTACCTTGTTGACGGCGATAATTTAATCGGAGGCTATTCCGGAACATGGAAGGTCAATAAAGATGAATTGAACAATGCGCAGCAGGCAATCTTTCATGTCATTTACCAGGGCTCAGCAACAGAAGACGAAAGGGCTTTGTTTATATCCGGGCTGGATTCATATTCAAAAAATATTCC
>DATDYS010000054.1:0-11179 GCA_035288925.1 Candidatus Nanoarchaeia archaeon | reverse complement strand
TGCAGCGAAAGGGAAAGCAAAGTAGATGGATGCGGCTCCAGCGCCTGCAATGATGGGGCTTGTGTTGATTCAACTCCGAATCCAACAGTTCCCAGGGGAGATATGGATTATTGCGTAGACCATTTGTGCGGTGCCGGGGAGGGCGATTGTGACGGCGACAGCCAGTGCAGGGCAGGGCTTACTTGTGTCAACAACGTCGGGGCAAGTTACGGTTTTGATTCAGGAGTTGACGTGTGTGAGGGCGATTCAGGGAGCGACGGAGGGAACAGCGATTCCCAGCCGGGCGATCTTGATTACTGCGAGGTAAACGGCCCATGCGGCGAGGGCGAAGGCGATTGCGATGTCGATAACGAGTGCCAATCCGGGCTCACATGTGTCAGCAATGTCGGGGACTTTTACGGGTATAGCCCAAGCACCGATGTCTGTGAGGGGGATTCGGGTTGGGACAGCGGCCTTCCTGCCGGGGACATGGATTATTGTGTCGGCACGCTGTGCGGCGAAGGAGAAGGGGACTGTGACGGGGACGATGAATGTGGCGGCGGCCTTATATGTGTGCAAAATGTGGGGGCCGATTATGGGTTCGGTTCCGGCGTGGATGTTTGCGAATCAACAGATTGGGGTGATGGTGGGGCCGACAGCCTGCCTGTAGGCGACCTTGATTACTGCTCTGAATCAAACCAGTGCTTTGAAGGCGAAGGGGATTGTGATAATGATTTTGAGTGCAGGGACGGTCTCATTTGTGTCCAGAACGTAGGTGCCGATTACGGCTTTTCCTCCGGCACTGATGTATGTGAAGATGACGGTTCCGATGGCGGCGACACATGCAACTCACAGGATTCCTATGCCTGTTATTCCGGTGACGTATATTGGTATGATTCGTGCGGAACTCGCGAAACAAAGAAACTGGAGTGTGGGACTTCAAGCTGCGGTAATGGGGCTTGTTCCGGCTCAGGGAGCGGAGGCGGGCAAACCTGCACATCCAACGACCATTTGGTCTGCTACCTTGGCAATTCCTATTGGTTTAACTCGTGCGGGAATATGGGAAACCTAAATCAGAGCTGCAGCAATGGGTGCAGCAATGGCACGTGTACCTCCGGCAGTTCTTCGGATTCAGACGGAGATGGGTTTGACAATGATGGTGAACGTTTGGCTGGCTCTAACCCAAATCTCAGAAGCAGTACTCCATTTACCGTGCTCTCAAATTATAGTGCTTCGGATATATTCAGCAGCCAAGATGATTTTGTAGCAAGGCCTGCATCTAGTGGCAGGGTAAGTGCACAATCTTTGTCTTTCCTGCCCTACTTGCCATGCGGCTCACTTCAGGGGCTTGCAAGTGGTCTCTATAATGGCGGCGTAGACAGCATAACCGCACTCGCTAACGCCGGCATTTTCATAGCCTTACATTGGTATACTATTGACCAAATAGTGCCAGACCTTGATGATTTATTTGCCGGATTATCCGGTTTGATTCAATCGGACAAAGAAGCCATCTGGCGCAATTACTGGAAGGAAACACTTGTAGACGCGGATAATTTTATGAATAATTATAGTTTCCTAGTTTCTTGTGATGTCAGTACAGAAAGCAAGGAAGCTGATTTCAGGAATTATTATGCTGTCGGAAAAACTTCCGGATATATGATTGAAATAGCCGCTGAAACAATAGTAACGGGCGGCAGCCTAATAGCGGCGGTAAAAAATGAAATGAAAGCCGGCACGCTCGCTTCAAGGGCCGCTCGTGGCGGCAAAGCAATAGAGGCAATGGAAGACGCTATTGTCAATTTGAAACGCTTGGGGGCAACTGACGATATGATTGGGGCTGCTATTTCCCAAGGTGCAAATTTAGAAAATACGCGGCAGATAGGTAAATGGGGATCAACAATTGCATGGTTGGAAGAAAATCCATATCTCCACATTTATAATAAACATGGTCTGTCAGGTGGCAATTATGCTAAATTCAGTGATGCAGGAATATCTCTGGATGGCATACAGCCAAGGATCTTTGAAACAACAAAAAATCCATTCAAAAGTCTTAGGAATAGCACTTCTCAGCGGTGGTGTTTATTTTCAGAAGTGACTAGTATTTATTCAAAATACAAATATGTAAAAGTGGTTTTGGAGGAGAATGGGTACATTGTGACTGCACAACCAATAAATACTCTAACTTGCACGGACTGATAATCATGGCAATTTCTCTCTTCAAACCTATACTATTTAAAGCCAAAATACTGGAATTAATTCCAGGGCTTATTCATAAAGATAAAATCATAGAGCAAGAAGTTTTGGTCGAATTGAAAAGTGGAGAGAAGCGGATTTTTGCCGATGAAAACGTTCTCATAAAAGATGACAAAATTGGTAAATGGATTGAAATTTCTGTTTATCTAGTCCTCGGGCGAGTTACAAAGAATAACAAGAAGGAATGTGCTGTCGGTCCTGCCTATTTGCTAAAAGGAAAAGTCACTAAATTGAAAGCCCAAGGAGATGAAACTAAAAAAGTACTTCGTGGCGTACTAGACTGTGGTGCTGCAAAATTCACATTTTCAAGCGAGTATGACCCGGAATTGCGTGTAGGTGATTTTATTGTATATAATAGCGACATTGGATATCCGGCTGGTATAGAAAATGTTCAATCTGAACGTTGATTTGTTTTTTCTTCGTACGATATTTTCAAAGGTTTCAAAAATGTTCGAAAATTTTTTCAAGAAAAAGAAAAAGTCTGTGGGCCATGGCACTCATTGGGATACTGCCGCGCTTGAAGAAAACCCGCAAAGGCCGCTGCTTGAAAAATTAATAATGGGCAGCATTAAAGAGGGTGCCCTAGTTGCAGAACTACCCATCAATATATCAGTCGGAAAATTTAAGTTGGCTGTCCGAGAGAGAACTTTCGGGGAGTTAATTGTAACAACAATTGCACTTGGAGGCACGGTTTTTACCGGCTATCCGTCCATTCATTCCGGCTCTGTCTCTAAAGCAAAAATCAAAGAAGTCAATATTTGGGATAATGATATTGAAGCTCAAGTATCGGCTAATTTTTCTGATGCAAGTTTTACATTTTTCCCAATTGATTATGCTGCAAACAAAAATAAGTACAAATCTGGAAATTATCTTGATATTTGTCTAACTGGCATGGCGTATATGTTGGCTGTAGGCAATGTTGCCGGTTCTGGTTTGCCGGGCGGAATGAAATTTTCAGAAGATTTTGTCGGAATTTTTCCAGCACCTGCTCTGTATCCTGGCAAAGGGTTTGAAAATGACGATTATGAGGCCCACGGTACTGTTGAAGAGGTAAATAAAGTCGATTTTGCGGGGGAAAAAGCCTTCATCCTCAAAACAAGAGTCATTGATGATGGCAACTTCAAGCTTGCAATTGACATAGGCGCTCTTGCAAAAAACATTCATGGAGATACCCCTAAAAAAGGCGACAAAATTACAGTCAAGTTTTGGCTGTGCGGAAAAATAGTCTGAACTGTTAAGGGGTGGTTATATGTTACCAAAACTTTGGCTAGATTGTTTCACAAAGCCAAAAGAAACATTTGCAAAACAAAAGAACAAGGCAAATCTTGGCAAGTTGCTTTTGAATATTGCGGTTAGTGCGGTAGGTTTTGCGACTTTGTTCCTATTCCTGCAGGTGATGCCGTTTACCCAGCCATTGCTTTCTGAAAAAGAGTTGCTTTTTGGGACGATTATGTTTCTTCCTTTTTCATGGGTGGCTTTTTCAATTATTTTCCTGATTAATGAATGCTTTTTCGCCGCGCTGCATTTCCTGTTTTCAAGACTTCTTGGAGGAAAAGGCACGTATACGCAACTACTATGGCTCGGTTCCCTGACATCTCCTATAGGCAACACGCTGCAGGCTCTGCCATATTTTGGAATAGCAGTGGCAATCTATAGCATGTACCTAAATGCCCTCTTAGTCAAGGAATCCCAGGGCCTAAACTTTAACAGGGCTGCTTTAGTAATCCTGCTTTCTTTAGGGGTTTATCTCGCATTTTTGTTTTTGATTGGGCAATACTTGGAAGGGTTTCTTCCGGTATTGTATAACGAATTATACAGCGGATAATTCATTATGTAGCCAAAAATCAACGGTTCGGTTGATTTTTAAGCGGTTTTGCTAAGAACTCTTAATTATGGTGGGGTTAACCAGCATAGCCATTTCTGGCGTAAAAGGCACCAAGGCGCAGATTATACATGCGCTCTGTGAAGAATGGCCTTTGACTGCAAAGCAGGTGCATAATGCGCTCAAGAGGCGGCATTCATCTGCATCCAGTTATCAGGCGGTGCACAAGGCGGCAAAGCAGCTCATTGAGGAAGGGGTTTTGCAGAAGGTTGATGGGAAACTGCAGATAAGTTATGGCTGGGTCCGAAAAACCGGTGAACTAAGCAGGCGGTTGGAATCTTCATTCCGCGAAAAAACCGGCAATTCGGAGATTTCCACCTTAAAATTCAATTCGCTTGTCGAGTACGGGAAATTCCTGATAGATTCATTTTTGTGCTATCCAAACCCTGAAAACAAGGACTGCGTATGCTCATGGAACCATGCCTATCCAATTACGGGCGTTTCACAAGAAGAGCACGAAACCATGAAACTGATTTTTGGCAAAACAACGCATTACTCCATCTGCGCAAACAGGACTTTTCTAGACAACATGACGCAGGAATACCTTTCAAAAATCGGGAAAAGGGCATTCACCGGAAAACTGTCCTCAAAACTTGACACTTTTGTGACCGGCGACTACGTTTTACAGGCATTTCTCCCCGCAGAATTTGAAAAAGAGCTTGATGAGCTTTACGCCAAAACGAAAAGCGAGAAGGATTTGGACATGCAGAAACTCTTCGAATTCGCATGCAAAAATTATGAAATAACCGCGGTGATATCCAAAAACCAGAAACTTGCGGATAAGCTGAGGGCCGAGGCGAAGGAATTGTTTGTGGGACAGAAGGTTGTGAGAAAATGACTTCTGTCGAACTCCTTTCCCTTGACCCGAAAACGAAAAGTTCCAAGGAGCTGGTAATTCACACGCTTGGCAACCGCTGGCCGCTTTCAGCCAAGGAAGTGCATCTTTCATTGACTCGTGAACAGGGCATTCAGAGCACGTATCAGGCTACCCATAAACTTCTCAAAGATTTGGAAGCGGCAGGGGTTATACAAAAAGAAAATAAAAAATACAGGCTTAATGCCGACTGGATTGGAAAGTCGAGGAATTATTTCGAAACTATCAGCATGGCGTATGAAAATAAAGACGCGGTAATTCACGAAGAGAAAACGGTTATTTTCAATAATTTCACCGACCTTAGCCTGGCTCTTGGCAATATGGTGAATTCAGGCAAATTCACGGGCCAGAAATATGTTGATGTATATGCGATTTCCAGGCATTTGTACTGGCCGCTAAAATTCAATTTCAAGGATTTTGAGCTGTGCCTGTCTGTTGGAAAAAGTGCAAGGCCGCACCTGATATGCAAAGAAAATTCGCCATTTGACAAATTGATAAGAAAATATTACCTGATAGCCGAGTGGCCGGATGTAATTATAGGCGCCGATATAGATGTAGTTGATGATATTGTTGTCCAGGGGCATACTATAATGCAAATAAAATACTCGGACGCCACAAAGAAAAAACTCGACGAAATATACTCGAAGGTTTCGAATCTTGCGGACTTGTTCAAATTTTACGTGGATAAACAGGATTTAAAAATGGAAATTGAGCTGAAAATAACCCAAAACCCAGAGCTTGCGGAACTTGTCCGGGAAAATATAAAGAAAAAGATAGGTGGTGCGAAATGATGAATCGTTTTTCTTTGCTTAAAATCAATCCGCAAAACGCCGGGACAAAGCAAAAAATATTCGAGGTGCTTTCCGAGAAGTGGCCCCTCACTGCAAAAACGATTTTTGAGGCTGTGAAAAAATTTTACGCTTCCGAACTTACTTATCAGGCTGTTCATAAAACACTTAAGGAAATGGAATTGGAAAAAATGGTTATCAAAAAGAATAATGGCTACTCGCTAAATGTTGACTGGCTTCAAGGTGTGAAAAAAAGCATAGAACAAGTAGAGAAACGTTATTTGGAAAATAATAAGATAAAAATACCTCAAGATTTTAGCGGGTCTATAGAATTAGAATTTGACAGTTACACAGATTTAACTGTTTCAACGGCTGAATTGATATTGTCCCGGCAGCTTGCAAATGGGCCGGAGGACAAAGAAATGATCTGCACACTTGAATATGGCTGGTGGCCATTCAAGTTCCGATTTGAACATTTTGAGATTCTTGCAAAAATGATGTTCAAAAATCCTGATTCTAAAAATATAATCAGAAAGAAAACTCCTTTTGGCGAATGGATAAGGGCTCAATATAAAAAAATAGGTGCAGTCAGCGCTCCAATTGGTACAAAATTGGAGATTGACGAAGACATATTTGTACTTGGTAATTGTTTAGTAGAAGTGAAATTTGATGTGGCTTCAAAGAAAATAATAGAGCATTACTATTCCAAGTGGAAAAATGTGGAAGATGCATTCAATGAATTTGGTCTCAAAGAAGAACCAAAAATCCATGCCACTATGCGCATAACCAAAAATCCAGAAATGGCGGCGTTTATGCGAAAGCAGTTAGAAAGTGTATTTGAGGTGCGTGGCAAATGAACGCTATTACAATTCAAGGCAGTTCAAGAGCTAAGGTAATCCAATTGCTCTCTTCAGCTAAGAGTTTGACTGCCAAGCAAGTTCATCTTAGGCTCCGAAGAGAATTTGCTGTCGCGACATCATATCAGGCGACTCACAAAACTCTCAAGCTAATGCTTGAAGAAAAAATTCTCTCAAAACAGGGTGTCTCATACTCACTCAATGGTGACTGGGTTGAAAATTTCAAGAAAAACGCAGAACAATTGGCGGAAAGAGTTAAATCAGGTTCAGAAGATTTTGATCTTGCCGGAATGAAAGAAAACGAATCAATTCACTTATCTTTCACAGGCATTCTTGATGTTGGCTGGTTTCTGATTGATAAATTCATGAATGCTCCAAATCCTGAAAAGAAGCCTTGTTTGGCACTTTGGAGGTTTTGTTATTCAATTGTTGGGTTGGAATCAAAGCATCTAGCCGGATTGAAGCGTGCTTTTGAAAAAAATGAGTGGTTTTCTTTTGTTGAACAAGATAATGCCGTTGACCGAATGTTTGGAGATACACTGATTTCTTATGGTGGTAAAAAAATTACTTATGGCGTAAAATGTGCTACTCCACTAAGCGACAAAATGATAATTGGAGATTACATTGCAGAAATAATTTATCCGTCTACCTTTAGGAAACTCTGGGAACTCCAAAATAAATTGCCTTTGAAAATAGCGGAATTTAACCTTGGCAGACATTTATTCCAGATGAGAGAAATGCAACCTAAAATTGAAGTAATTGTAACAAAAAACGGGAAACTTACTGATGAATATATAAATGAATATATTATGAGGAAATTATAATATAGAATATTTCTTTTAGGAGAATGTGCGTGTCAATCGAAATCACTAATTTTTACTCTAATTATGGAACATATCTGCCAGTTATAATTATTTTTGGATATTTTGCTGTTGCTGCGGGATTGAAATATATTGATGAGGCTTACGATAGACTAACGTTGGATAAAAAAACGGCAAAAATAATAGCTCCGATTATTATCCTAATTTCCATTGCTGTGCTAATGGTAGATAACTTTTCTACCATATTTTTAACTGCATATCTCGTTGCAGTAATTATCCAGAAGAAAATAGATATTCGAATATATAAAATATCGTTGATTATATTTGTCTTTTTGTACGTTGCGCTAGAATTATACAAGCCTTTGCTTTCATCCATTGTCTTATTTATGACTTTCCTATTGCTGATTTTATTTGATGAACAGGCCAATGCAGTTGCTGACCATTATTTTCTTTATAGAGATATTAAGTTATCTCCACTATTAGCTTATATTTTCAAATTCAGAATATTGGTATTAATTGGCGCTATAATTTTATTTTTTATGAATGCAATTAGCCAATTATACGTATTTGCGATTTTAGCATGGACTTTTGGATATAACTTATTAATTTTTATTTCAGACAACGAAAGGATGCCGAAAAAAATGTTTTCCCAAAGAAAACATGCCTCCAAGTTAAAGTGGAGTATAAAGGATGCCTAAATGTTACGTGGTTGTGCTTATGGCCCATTTTTTTGTTTGTACCTGAACACTTGAGTAAGTGTTAGTTTTCACGGGATTGGGTCACCAAATTCAGTACCCCAACCTTATACTTGAATCAAACCCTTAACCGGAAAATGTAGATTAAACCGCGCAAACCCAACCTTTAAAACAATTTACGGACAATCTTTATACAAATATGCTCCAAAAAAATAGTGAAAAAACGGCAGAATTTTATGACATTATGACTGATTCATTTATTGATGTATGGAGCCATCATATTCATATGGCTCTTTGGACAAATAATACAAAAAATCTTAATGAGGCTTTGAATTATACTCATAAATTGTTTTTAAATGATGCAAGCATTAAAAAAAAGGACAATATTTTAGATGTTGGTTTCGGAACAGGCGAATTTTGTGTTTTTCTCGCAAATAATTTAGATAATCTGATTACTGGTATAAATATATCTGAACATCAATTAAATATAGCTAATAAAAAAAAGAAAGAACTGAAATTAAATAATGTAGAATTCATTAAAAAAAATGTATATGAGTTGGATACTCTAGGAAAAAAATTTGATGTTGTTTTTATGTTGGAAATCGGATTACATTTACCTGATACGAAAAAAGCACTAAAGAAAATATTTAAATCACTTAATAGGGGGGGAAGATTAATAGTTGTAGATTGGTTACAAAAAGATAAAATTACAATGTTTGAAAAAGAATTGCTTATCGCCCCATTATTAAAGAAATGGCGCTTCCATTCTTTTGAATCGTTAGAAACATATGACAAAATGTTCAGTGAATTGGGTTTTGAAATTATTAAATTTGAGGATTGCTCAAAAAAGGTTTATAAAAGTTGGCAATTCGCCTATAACTTAATCATAAGGAGAATTCATGAAATGGACACCTTAAAGTTTTTAAAATTAATCAAAACAGGATCTTTAAAATACGGGCCCCAAAAAACCATTGAAATTTTAAAAGATAATATTGAAGCGACATTTTTTACAAAAATCTGTGCGGATATAGGCGTTCTTAAATATGCCTATTTTGTTGTTAAAAAACCAGCCTAGCATGTAAGCTGAGGCACTGCTGACATTTGCGGTTGGTGAATTATGAGCCTTAAAATGTAGCGGGAATATTTCAAGGCTTGCTATCTATCAATCCGTCATAAATGCTGAAAACTTTTGCGGTTTGTTATAAACTCATGTGTGGTGTCCAGGAAAAGATATCTGTGAGGAAGTTTTTGGAGCGGATACACGCTTCACCAATCAACTGGGCGTAAGATATTGAAGACGCAGCTGAGTACATTCACAACCAGCAAACACATCACAATGTACACGTTGTAAACGATACACGGCAGTGCATCATCGCATAGGTGCCGAGCGAGAGTGCAACAACCCTCCTCACAGGGTGTTGGCGGTGAACGGGGTGCAGTGGGGTCACGGGGGCAAAGCCCTATCTCATGTTTGCGGCAACATTAAACTTGGAAAGGGAACTTTTCTTTTACTAATTCTGCTTTTTCCGAGGGCATAAAAATAAATTCGCAATAGTCAGCCCCTTGAGCAATACATTTAGTTTCTATGACATCAATTTCTCTCTTTAAAATAGTTGAGGCAGTTCCTGCGGTAATTCCGCGCCAAAGATGTTCTGCAAAAAATTTTAGATTTCCTTTTAGAGATACGCCAACTGGCGCGTCAAAAGTTCTAAAAATACCTTCGCCATTAACTTCGTCATATTTAATAAGTTCACTCTTCCCCCAACCTAAAGGGCTACTTAATTCAAACATTTTTTGTAAATGGTCTTTAGAAGAAAGCCCATAATATGCAACTAATGTATCGCCCCACTTATTTTTTACTCGGTCCCTAATTGTCCTATACAGTTTGGGCGTAATTTCGGGATTTTCATCTAAAAACATAGAAATTGCATCTAATAAGTAAATTGTAGCCATAAAAGAGCGATGCTTTAAAAGAGTAATCCGACCCTCAGAAAATTTTAATTCTTTCATCAACAAAAGTTTATTTAATAAATCCATATTTTATCGCCCCAATATTTAAATCAAGCTCAAAATTTCGAGATATCTTCATCAAGTATAAATATGCCTTTGTCCTCACTAAACTCATACAGCATAGGCTTTTGATCATGAGCAGTATACCTCATTTTCCTTATAACTAAACTCCTATCTTTCACTTGACCTATTTCTAAATATTCCAAAATTATGACCCCGTCACATATAAACTCGCTTACCTGGTCCGCACTGAGCCCTTCCTGTCCTTCAAGCAATTCCGAAGTAAGAAGTATCGTCGAATCAAAAAGCCGCAACTTCTTCATCAGATGATAAAGCAAATTCTTTGCAACAATTCTCTCCGTTCTTGGTATTGGAGAAACACTTTCCGCCACCTGCACCATTGAGAAGGCCTGTTTTTCATCTATCCCGCTCACGAGCAGCGAATCCGCAAGGGTTGTAAGTGAATCAATTATCACGCGCTTTGGCTGGAACGCAGTATATGCCTCATACATCTTTTCCAAAAATCCGTCCGTTTCAACAACATCAAAATAGAGTATTCGCAGCTTGTTCTGGTTCTCAAGTGCCGCCAAATCCCATCCAAAGCTTTCTGCGGTTTTGTATATTTCCTTCTTGCTCTGCTCAGTTGAGATGTAGAGCCCTTTTTCCCCATACATTTTGATTCCATTCACAAGATACTGTAAGCAAAGGGTGCTTTTTCCTGTTCCTGCGCCGCCTGAAATTAGAACTACATTGCCTTTGGGTATGCCGCCCATTAGTGCCTTATCCAGACCGTCAATTCCTGTTTGAACCCTGTCTACCATGCAATCACTAATGAGTGCTTTGACGTGGTATAAATAGCTTTTGGGGTTGTTTAATTGGTGTCTTATCCCGAAATAAGGTCCTCTCTAGGAATTTAGCAAGGTCTTTTGAGTACCTTGCTATGAGAACGTTAAACCAAAGAAAGCTCAAGTGGGTGGTAAGGCAGATGAAACTTGGCGAGTTGAGTGTTTGGCAGATTGC
>DATDYS010000053.1:0-14145 GCA_035288925.1 Candidatus Nanoarchaeia archaeon | reverse complement strand
GCTATGCCTCCTGATGTAAGTTTTTCAATAGGGAATTTTGGAGATTACACACGCAATGAGTTACTAGAAGAAGTGGATAAAGACTCTGAGGTGGGCAGGGCAGCAATTGAGATGCAGCTTACATTTATTAGAAAAATGTCTGGAATTCTTCATACGCAGTAAAAATGATAATAATTAGAAGTAATCATGATATTCCAACTTCTTATCTTTATATTTACAGCGAAGAATTAATTGAAGAAGCTGGAAAGAAAAGATTTAAGGTTGCCAAAATAGAAGGAGATGAGATTTCTGAAGCAACTTTGAGGGGCAGAATAAAAAACAGGAAGCCTAAGTTTATATTTTTTAGTGGTCATGGAAGCAACAAGTCCCTTTATGATAATCAAGGAAAAGAATTTGTAGATATCGGCTCAGCGGATATTTTTAAGGATACTGTAACTTATGCTATTGCTTGCAGCTGTTTGGAAGGGCTTGGCTCAGCTGCAATAGACGGAGGGTGTTTTTCATTTATTGGTTACAAAAAACCGTTCTGGATTGCAAGAGACCAAAAGTACGAAACCAGACCATTAGAAGATAATATAGCAAAGCCAATACTTGAATGCTCTAATATCGTTGTTAAATCTCTGCTTAAAGGAAATACTGTATCAGAATCCATTAGAAAATCTCATGAAAAAGCTGCTGATAATATTATAAAACTAGTTTATTCCAAAGAGCCATTGGCTCCAGCGTCATTGCAGGCATTAGTATCAAATGATGAAGCACTTTCTTTCAAAGGAGAGAACTCTGCCAAGATAGTTTAATCAAAACAAAATTGTAAAAAAAGAAAAAAATAAAAGAAAATAATTTATCTTTTTTTCTTTCTTCCGCCCCTGTTCATCTTTGTCATCGCGACATTTCCCTTCTTGTCGACAAAGTAAAGGTAGCCTGCTTTTCTCTTTACGCCGCACTTGTGAAGCACTTCCTGCTTCTTGCTTGACTTCTTTCCGGCTCTTGCCATCTGAACTCTTGCAGCATTGCCGTCCTTATTTACAAAATACAGGTATCCACCCTCTCTCTTAAGCCCACACTTACATACTACTTCTGCCATTAAATCACCTTTTAATTGTTTTAAGATTGTGAACGACAATTTGCTTATATAGTTTGCGGTTTTGAGGAGGGGATTTGGCATTTCACATGATAAAAAATAATCAATGGGTGGGTGGAGGGCTATCACAAATACTTTGAGTGAAACAATAATATTCCCTCCCTGAATATTTATGTTAAAAGTTTAACCCAATATATATTCAAATACATTTAAAAAACGTTAAACATTACCCTAAGTATGAAATTTGCCCACATGGCGGACTGCCATATAGGAAGCTGGCGCGACCCAAAGCTAAAGGATACAAGCACTCATGCTTTCATCAAATCAATAGATAAATGCATAAAAGAAAAAGTTGATTTTATTCTGATAGCAGGAGACCTGTTCAATACTTCTTTTCCAAGGCTGGATAACTTAAAAACAGTTGTAAGCAAATTTAAAAAATTGAAAGATTTGGATATTCCCGTTTATATCGTCCCCGGCTCGCATGATTACAGCCCAAGCGGAAAAACAATTCTGGATGTTCTGGAGGAAGCCGGGATGTTCATAAATGTTTTTAAGGGAACTGTTGAAGACGGAAAACTGAAATTAAATTTCACAGTAGACAAAAAAACAGGGGTGAAAATCACAGGAATGCTGGGAAAAAGGGGAACTTTAGAGAGGTTATATTATGAGAAATTAATTTTAAACAATCTGGAAGACGAAAAAGGATATAAAATTTTTATTTTTCATTCGGGGATTGACGAATTAAAACCGAAAGAAATGGAAAATATAATCTCGCAGCCATTATCATTGCTGCCAAAAGGATTTGATTATTATGCAGGCGGCCACGTTCATATAGTAGATGATAAACAAATTGAAGGTTATGGATTAATCGCCTATCCCGGGCCGCTGTTTCCCAACAGCTTTGCCGAGCTGGAAAAGCTGGAAAGAGGCGGATTTTACATCGTTGAGGGTAACAAGCCAAGATGGGAGCCGATTCAGATTTACAATGTTGAAAAGATGGATTTTAACTGCGACCACCAAACTCCAGAGCAAATAAAAAATAAAATCATAGAACATTTCAAAAAGAAAGAATTAAACAACACGATTGTCCTTATAAGATTGCACGGCGTTCTAGAATCAGGAAAGCCAAGTGATATTGACTTCAAGGAAATATTCGCGAAAATATACGAAAGGTCAGCTTACTTTGTCATGAAAAGCTCGCATGCAGTTGTCTCAAAAGAGTTTGAGGAAATAAAATCAGATGCCAGAAATGTTGATGATGTCGAGTCATTTTTGATTAAAGAGCACCTTGGGCAGATTAAGCTGGAAAATCTGACAGCTGAAAAAGAAGAAATCCTGATAAAAAATCTGATGGAGTCCCTGCTAAAGGAAAAGCAGGAAGGCGAGACAGTTCCCGACTTCGAGAAAAGAATGAAAGAAGAGGTCGGAAAGATTTTGGAGATGGAGCTTTAATCTAAATTCAAAAAATCCGCAAAACAATTAAATTTACCTTTTAAAATGGAAAAATATCAAATCGGGCAGGTGGTCAAGCTAGATTTTCCGCCTGCATATGGGGTAATCAGCGAAATATTGGCGGAAAACGATCTTGCTGAGGCTAATAAGGGAATCGGGCACCGCCACTTGCGCTATTCTGTCGGAGACCCGGTAATTGAATTCATGGAATACCACACTTTGCCTGAGCAATCCACTTATCGCCTGAGTGACCCGTGTTTTGCTAATGTTATCCACACCATAGACCCTTCCAGCGAATTAAGGATATTAAGAATAGCTAAAAGAAAAAACGTTGTGAGATTTGAAGGAATCAATCTGGAAAGCGCAATAAAGTTTTTGGAAAAGTTCCTGCCCCAAACAAGTGGCACTAATGAAGAGGCGGCATGATTATTTTATCAACCTAATTATTATCTCATTAACCTCTTTCGGCGTCCCTTTTCCTTTCGTCTTTTTCATCACCGAGCCGACGATAAAATTAAGTGCTTTTGCTTCTCCTTTCTTGTAATCTTCAACAGCCTGCGGGTTTTCAGCAATTGCTTCCTTGCAAAACTTTTCTAACTCAGAAACATCCGATACAGCCTCTAGTTTTTCTTTTCTCACATATTCATTTACGTCAAAAGGATTTTCAACCAGTTTCTCAATAATCTGCTGCCCGACATTATCAGTTATTTTTTTATTTTCAATTAATTTTAATAAATCAATAATGTGTTTTTCATTTACTCCAGTTTCATTCAATTCTTTTTTATTATAATTAAGGACTCTGGCTAATTCTCTTCTCATCCATTTTGCCGCTAATTCAGGATTCACATGCTTTGCAACATTCTCAAACATTTTTGCAAGATCTTTATCAGCCGCAATTATCTCCGCGTCTTCTTTTTTGATTTTATAATCATGAACAAACTTGTTAACCTTGTCCTGTGCAAGCTCAGGCATTGTTTTTTTGGTTGCATTAACCCATTCATCTGTTATTTCAACAGCTGTCAAATCGCTGTCTATAATATACCCATAATCTTCCTCTGTTTCTTTTTTCCTTAATGAAAAAGTTACTCCGCCTTCAGAATCCCATGAGCGCGTTTCATGGTGTATGGTTTTATGGCGCTGCACTTCCCCTTTCTGGCGGCTTAATTCGTACATCAAAGCCCGTTCAATTTCCTTGAATCCGGTTATGTTTTTTATCTCAACTCTTGTGTATCCGCTTTCTTTTATTGAAATATTTGCATCAGCCTTTATTATTCCGGAATTGACATCAAAAATTTCAAGATAATCCAAAACAGTAATCAGCTGCTTCATGAAATCTCTCGCTTCTTCGGGGCTTTCTAAATCTGGCTCTGTCACAATCTCTGCAAGCGGGTTTCCGCTCCTGTTGTAATCCACCAAAACATAAGCAGAATCTTTCATTCCGGCAGGATGCACTAAAGCAGCAGGGTCTTCTTCCATGTGAACCCTAGTAATCCCGACTTCTTTTCCCTCTTTTAATTTTAGTTTTCCTTTTTTGCCAAGGGGAATTTCATACTGCGATATCTGATAATTTTTTGCCATGTCCGGATAGAAATATGATTTTCTTGAGAAAATCAGCTCAGGGGAAATCTCGCATCCAAGCGCCAGGCATAATTTTAGCGCGAACTCAACTGCCTTTTTGTTCAGCACAGGCTTTGAGCCCGGCATTCCAAGGCACGTCACGCAGGTTCTTGTGTTGGGCTCCTCACTTCCTTTCGTCGGGCAGCCGCAGAATAGTTTTGTTTTTGTATTTAGCTCGCAGTGAATTTCAAGTCCGATTACAATATCGCTGGTGAAGTTTTTCATTTTTCAAACACGCTTCCCAATTGCAGCAGTTTTCCTTCCTGCAGATGGTCGCCTGTCAACAGCATTCCAACAGGCAGGTTATTTTCAAATCCAACCGGCACGTTAAGATGCGGCAGTCCGGCTACATTTGGTGAAACAGTCATCACGTCGGCAAGATAACTCTGCAGCGGCGTCAATTTTTCAATTTCAGAAAACCTTGGAGGGAGCATTGGCGCAGTTGGGCTGATAAGCGCATCAAACTTTTTGAAGGCTTTTTTGTATTCATTGATCATTATTGTCCTTACCTTTGCAGCCTTAAGGTAAAAAGCATCCCTGTAGCCGGCCATTCTTGCAAAAGTTCCCAGCATGATTCTTCTTTTCGCCTCTTCGGTAAAATGTTTGCTTCTGACTTTGGTAAAATATTCATTAAAGCTGCCTTCCAGTTTCTCGCTTGCGCCATACCTCATTCCGCAGTATTTTGCAAGATTTGTCGAAGCTTCCGACGTTGCAATCATATAATAAGTAGCAATCCCATATTTGATTGGCAGTTCAAGGGAAACCTCTTCAGTTTTTACTCCATTGTCCTCCAGTTTTTCTATTCCTTTCTGCACTGCTTTATTGACTTCATTTTGTATTCCCTTCCCAAATGATTCTTTTATGACGCCGACTTTCATTCCTTTTACGGGCTCTTTTAGAAAAGAGCCATAGTCAACACGGCCTGAATTCAGGGAAGTGCTGTCATTTTCATCGTGTCCGGCAATTGCTCCCATTAGCAGAGCTGCGTCGTGTATGCTTTTCCCGATTGGCCCTATTTTATCAAGAGAATTTCCAAAATCCAACAGCCCGTACCTTGAAACAAGCCCGTACGTCGGGCACAATCCAAAAACTCCGCAGAATGATGAAGGTTCTTCAATTGACCCTCCGGTTGATTCACCTAACGCAATGTGGTTGCTTAATTTTTGGCTCAATCCAGCAGCTCCTCCTGAAGAGCCGCCGCAGCTTCTCTCCTTATCAAAAGGGTTTTTGGGTATGTTGTCAGTGTTTATGCTGAAACTGCCGAATCCAAATTCATCCTGGGAGGTTTTTCCTATTATTATCCCGCCCTCTTGAATCACTTTTTCAATTACAGTCGCGTTAAACAGCGGCTTGTAGCCTTTAAGAATTATTGAGCCGGCGGTTGATTCAACACCCTTGACGCAGATTGCATCTTTTACAGAAATTGCAACTCCAAGCAGTTTTTTATTTTTAATATGCTTATCATTATTCTTGATAGATTTTTTTATTTCATTCGCCTGCTTTAGAGCCAGCTCTTCAGAAATTGTATTAAAATAATGGTATTCTTGATTTAGTTTTCTGCATTCCTCAATAACCTTGTGGGTGTGCTCTACGATATCCACTTGGTTATTTTTTACCTGCTGGACAAATTCGTTAATTTTCATGAATTATCACTTATCTGTTATGTAAACCTTGTTCATCTTGTCCCCAACTTGTATCTTTTTGACAACTTCCATTCCAGAAACAACTTTTCCAAACACAGCATAACTTCCATCCAGAAATGGCGTTGGAGCCAGCGTGATGTAGAACTGCGAGCTGGCGCTGTTTGGATCCTGCGAGCGCGCCATTGCAAGTGCGCCTTCAACATGCGTAAGGTCTTTGTTTATTTCAAGCGGAATATTTTTTCCTGAGCCGCCGGTTCCGTCTCCTTTCGGGTCGCCGCCCTGTATAACAAAATCCGGCTCAACCCTGTGAAAGTTTAGCCCGTTATAAAATTCCGAATTTGCCAGATCAATGAAATTCTTTGTAGTTACAGGCGCTTTTTCCGTATAAAGCTCTGCCTTGATTGTCCCTTTATCGGTTTCAATTGTAACATATTTTGCCATTTTGTTTTCACCCGTATTTGCTGAACATGATAATATAAATAAAATTAATATTAGTAAAAAAATTATTCCAGCAATAAATTTAAACTGCCCTTGGCCCTTTGAAGTATCCATCTTTTTTGTGTTCCGTCTGCGACAGCGCTTCTTCCTGCGTCAAACATTCTTTTTCCACATCATCCCTCATCGCGTTTTTTAATTCAACAGGCTGAAAACTGGGTTTGACATTGCTCGTATCAACCTCTTCCAATTGCAAAAAGAATTCCAGGGCTTCCTTCAATTGTGGTAGGAATTTTTTAATTTCTTCTTCTGTCAGCTTTAATCTCGCAACATCCGCAACGTGCTCGAGAAGCTTCCTGTCAACCGTTATTTTATTTGAAGTTCCCATAGGACAGGGTTATTTCCGGCACTTTATATTATTTTTGATTGATTTAACAGAATTATCTTATTATTTCCCTTCTTCTTATCTTTGAAACTAATCTTTCCAGATTGTCAATCTTCCTCATCAGCTCTAATTTCTCCCTGTCCATGTCGACAATCTGCCTTGCGAACTTCGTCAGTTCAAAGTCTTCTTTCTTTATGTTCTTGCTTATTTCTGTGAACTTGGTGATTTCTTCGCTTGTTAAGTTTAACCTTGACAAAACTTCAGAAACTTTACCCCTTAATTCGTTGTACTCGTTAGCGTCATTCCTTAACGATTCCCGGTTCACTTCCAAATCTTTCTGCAGCTCTTCCTCAAATTTGTCCAAAATCTTTTTCTGCAGCTGGCCTTTTAACAGCTTGAATTCATACAGCTCTTTCCCAAAATCTTCCCTCAGATTTTTTATTACCGTTAAATTATCCTTGAACGTGCCTAAAAAATCCTGCTGGATGCTTTTAGTTTCACTTACTTCATTTTTTAATGAGGTTAATTCAGCCTTTAAATCAGAAATAATCCTATTGTTTTCTTCCACATTCTTATTTATCAAATCCAAATCTTCCTTTGTCTTCATCAAATCCCTGAATTTTTGAATCATAGAAAAAGTGAGTCTAAGTTTGTATATAAGTTTTTTGTTTTTACTGAAAAGAAAGAATTCTAAAACCTACCAATCTCTTGTTTAATAAGTACCCTCTTAATTTCAAAACAGCCATTCTCCTGAATTTCTTTAAGTCATCAACATTTTCCATTTCTCCGTAAGTCTTGCTGTTTCCCTCAGGAATAAAAATCGGGTCATGCCCGAACCCAAATTTTCCTCTTATGCTCCCGGCAATTTTTCCTTTCTCTGTTCCAAGAAAGCTTATTGCTTTTTTTCCCGGCTCGCAATAGGCAACTGCGCTTTTGTATTCGCATTCCCTGTTTTTAACATCTCTCATGAGCTTGATTATCCCTTCCAATCCGATTTTTTTATGCACTGTTGCCGAATAAGTTCCGGGAAAATCATGAAGTGCTTTGATAAACAGCCCTGAATCTTCTACTACAATATTTTTTTTGAATTTCTCAGCCAATTCTTTCGCAGAATGCCTTGCAATCTCCTCAGAATCCTCGCTCCTTATTTCCGGATAAGAAATTTTGATGTGGTTGACTTTAATTTCAGGCTCAAGAATCCGTTTAAACTCGCGAACTTTGCCGGAATTGCTGGTTGCGAAATTGATTGTCAAATTTTTATTTTTCATTGTAGATTTAAGTTGCAATGGTTATATTTATATATTGTTATGATTAAATTATATTTATGAAAAAAATTATTTTGTTAATGGCGGTTTTATTATTAATAATTCCCATTTCAATAGCCCAAATCCCAACAATCACTTCTTACGTAACGGACAACGCTGGAATTTTATCTGCAGCTGCAAAATCAAGCCTTGAAGCTGATTTAAGGGATATAGAAAAAAAAACTAACGGAGTCCAGTTTGTAATTTTTATTGAAAATGAATACCCAAAAGACTATTCTCTTGAAGAATATACTCTAAAGATTGCAGAGCAGAATAAAATAGGAAAAAAAGGCAATGACAACGGAATTTTGCTATATGTTGCAGTCAAGGACAGAAAATACCGGTGGGAAGTCGGCTATGGTGTGGAATCAACGTTGAATTCCCCTTTAATTGGAAGAATTTCAAGGGATTACCTGGTGCCGAATTTCAGAAACGGGGATTACGAAACAGGAATTCTGCAGGCGGAAGATGTGGTAAAGAGGTTGCTTCTAAATTCAAACGATGCAGACATTGTTGCGTTAAAAAATGAACGCCAGAATTCAGGCAAAATTCCTTCATTTATCATAATATTTGTTATTATATTTATCCTGCTGATTGCAATAAGCATATTCAGTGCAGCAAAAAATTTGCCTAAATCCAAAAAACAAAATAATAGCTTTTACCGGGGCGCTGCCGGTGGATTGTTCATGGGCGGCTTTGGAAGAGGCGGCTTTGGCGGTTCAGGCGGTTTCGGAGGATTTTCAGGAGGCGGCGGAGGATTTGGCGGCGGAGGCGGCGGAGGGGGCTGGTAGATGGCAAAACTTAAATAGGCAAATCCATTATTATCGTTCAAAATGAATCAATTAAAGAAAATGCACTGCCCGAGATGCTCAGGCCTGTGGCAAAAGAAGTTCATGCGTAAAATCAAGCACCTTTCAGGCGCAATCCTGGATGTCTGTGACCACTGCGGCGGGATGTGGCTTGATAGGAATGAAGTCAAGATGCTTTATAACTTTTCAAAAAAATCATCAAAGGTGAAAAAATGAGCAACAAATTAAACAAATTATGGTTGTGGATAGGAATTCCGGTAGTAATAATTTTATTGGCTGTATTCTGGTATTGGGGTACTTATAATTCATTGGTAAGAATGAATGAAGGCGTCAATGGAAAATGGGCCCAGGTTGAAACTCAGTATCAAAGAAGGGTTGACTTGATTCCGAACCTTGTTTCAACAGTTAAGGGTGCAGCAAATTTCGAGCAATCCACGCTGACTGAAATAACCAAATTAAGAAGCCAGTGGCAAACGGCTCCTGATGTCAATGCAAAAGTTCAGACGGCAAATCAAATTGAGTCAACACTGTCAAAATTATTGGTGATTGCAGAAAACTATCCCCAGCTGACAGCGACGAAAAATTTCCAGGCGCTGCAGGATGAATTGGCAAACACCGAGAACAAAGTTGCGGTCGAAAGGCAGAGGTATAATGATGCTGTCCGGGATTTCAACGGAAGAATCAAGACATTCCCAACAAGCTTCATTGCAAGGCAGCTTGGCTACTCGGACAGGAATTATTTTAACTCAGCTCCGGGCTCTGAAAACGCGCCTGAAGTGAAGTTTTAGAAATTTATTTTTTAGATTTTTTTATTTATAATTATCTAGGCTTTGCGCTATTAAAAACTAAAAATGGAATTATCACAAATATTGGGCTGGACCGCTACATTCTTATTTTCTATAATGATAATTCCTCAGATGGTGAAGACCATAAAGCTGAAAGACACAAGCGGGGTCAGCCTCATGCTTTTTATTATATTTCTGGTTGCAAACACAATTGCGCTTGCGTATGCCCTGCTGATAAACCAAATGCCGCTAATCATAAAGTATGCGATAGCAATTACAACGACCCTAATTTATCTGGGATTATATGGGTATTATTACAACAAAAAGAAATCAAAATAAATCATCTGCTAAACTCCCCAATCACCGGATTCACAATCTTAACCAAATCCTTCGCCTTCATCTTTATGCTTCTTGTATGCGAGCCGGCATTAAACGCCACAATCTCATTTTCAAGAATTGACTTGTCAAAATAAACTTTCAGCTCAAATAAGTTTCCAAGCGGCGGAACGCTTCCGATATTGCATCCTGTGGCTTTTCTGACATCTTTCGCATTCGCCATCTCTATTCTCTTGAACAAAGTGATTTTCTGCAGTTTCTCAATGTCTAATTCTTTAGATCCAGAAACGCATGCCTGAATAAACCCTTCTTCAGTTTTCAAAACAAGCGCCTTGGTGCCCTGCTTTAACTCTGTTCCGCGGACTTCGGCAGCTTCTTTGCTGGTGAAAACCGGCCTGTGCTCAAGAACTTCATAATCAATTTTCTCTTTATTCAAAACGTCTTTAATCATGCTGAACACGGCATTTGTGCTTTCCTTTACAAAATCCAGCTTAATGTGCAGTTCCTGCAGCTGTTTTTCAGAAGCTTCCGAGGGCGAGCCGTCCATCGGGTTTTCCGCGGATTTATTCTTGGGAAAAGCAATTACTTCCCTTATATCGTGCATGCCCTGCATCAAAGCGCTTAGCCTGTCAAATCCCAGCCCAAATCCCGCATGCGAGGGCGCTCCGTACTTATAAGCCTCGAGCAAGAATCCAAACCTTTCGCGGACTTCTTCAGCCGGCATTCCGGTGACCTTGAAGGTTTTTTCCTGCAGCTCCGGAATGGTATTTCGCACAGAGCCTGAAAATAATTCAGTCCCGTTCGCCACAAAATCATATTGGTATGAAACTACTTTGCCCGGGTCCGAATCAAGGTATTTTAAATATTCTTCGCGGGGCATTGTGAACGGGTTGTGCGCAAAGTCCCATTTCTGCTCGTCTTCGTTCCAGTCAAACATTGGGAAATCCGTCACAAAACAAAAATCAAACTCATCCTTAATCATGCCGAGCTCTTTTCCAAGCTTCAGCCTTAATCTTGAAAGCACGGTGTTTACAGTCTTTTCATTGTCAGCGGCAAACAAAAGCAAGTCCCCAGGTTTGGCTTTTATTTTTTCAATTAATTTTTTCTGAATTTCAGCGGGAAAAAATTTTGCGATGTTGCTTTCCAGCCCGTTTTTCGTGACTCTCATCCATGCCAGTCCAAGGGCGCCGTTCTGCTTTGCAAATTCAATCAGCTCGTCAATCTGGTTCCTGCTCAGCTTCTCACCACATTCCTCGGCATTCAGCACTTTCACAATTCCGTTTTTCTTGATTACGTCCAAAAACACCTTGAATTCGGAATTTTTTGCGATGTCCGTGACGGTGCAGCATTCCATCCCTAATCTTATATCAGGCTTGTCCGTGCAGTATTTTTCCACCGCGTCATGGTAAGTGAACCTTTTGAAAGGAGTTTTAATGTCCCTGTTCAGGACAGCCCTGAAAACGTGCTTCATCAATCCTTCAGTCAGGTGCAGAATATCATCAACTTCCGCAAACGACATTTCCAAATCGACCTGGGTGTGCTCGGGCTGGCGGTCTTCCCTTAAATCTTCATCTCTCAGGCATCTTGCAAACTGGTAATACCTGTCAAACCCAGCAATCATCAGAATCTGCTTGTAAATCTGGGGTGACTGTGGGAGAGAATAAAATTTGCCGGCATGAATTCTCGACGGCACCAGGTAATCCCTTGCCCCTTCCGGAGTTGTCTTGATAAGCATCGGAGTCTCGATTTCAATGAAATTTTCTTTTGTCAGGTATTCCCTTATCGCCATCGCAATTTTGTGCCTGAACATGAGCTGCTTCTGCATTTTCGGCCTTCTCAAATCCAGATACCTGTACTTTAATTTAGTCTCTTCGGAAGCTTCAAGCCTGTCCTCTATTTCTATAGGCGGAGTCTGCGCCCTGTTTGTGCTGTTAATCTTATTTACAAGAATCTCAATCTCGCCCGTGTGCATCCTGTCATTCGCCATTCCCTGAGGCCTGTTTCTTACGCTGCCTTCGACTATCAAAACATCTTCCCTTCTCAAAGATTCGGCAGCTTTATGGCTTTCAATGTTATTGGAAGGGTCAAAAACTATCTGCGTTATTCCATACCTGTCCCTTAAATCAATAAAAATAACTCCACCGTGGTCCCTTCTTGTAGCGCACCATCCGGCCAAAATTACTTTCTTGTTGACATCTTTCCCGGTCAGTTCGCCGCAGGTATGTGTTCGTTTCATAAGAATATGGATTTATGGAAATTATTTAAATGTTTGGTGTTGTTTTATAGCTGGTCTTTTCAAATTCTAATTAAAACATTAATTTTCAAATTCAATTACCGAATTAGGAGTTCTCCGCATTAAACCGTTGGACAAAATATGTAATATAGTTCATATGTTTTACAAAGGAGTTTCTCAGCAGGGTAATCGTGATTGGATGACCGCCTGTAATAATACGATTATCGATGTAAAATTTCTCGTCCTCTTTTGTGGTTTTAAATTTAGCAGGGTCCCGCATTAACTCCAAAATACGCAGATTATCAAATATAGATTCACCACGCTTAAAGTGGGTTTCAATATACTTCTTTAAAGTTTTATAATTAAACTTCTGCTTTGGAAACGCTTTGTAATAAACATAAGCAAATGCTTTGCTTTTTGCCCTTGTTTCTGCTTCATCCAACTGGTATTTTAAGTATTCTTCAAATTTATTAAAAAAACTAGCTTTGGGACTAAAATAAATATGGTCACATTCATGATACACTGCTGCTATTATCTTAGTCAAATTATGCCTTAATTCCTTTTCATCTTTTGAATTTTCTAAACTGGCAGCTGAAAATGCCATTCCATTAAAAGTACCTATTCCATTATGGAAAGTATAGGATATTTCTGCTTCAAATTTATCACTAATTTGGATTGGTGCTCTGCAAAGATCTGGAAAATATTTTTCTATAAACGAGTCAGATACGGTAAAAAAGTATTCTCCATCCAAATATCCCTCAGGCAATCGAGAAAAGTAACTTTTCTCCGTTTTTTATTTATGTAATTCTTAAATTCCTCAGCTGCCAATCTGAGTTTTATTTCAATGAACTTCGCAAGCTTTAATTCAGCTTCCTTATTGCTTGTGTAAGCAAGCCCTAATCTAACCGCAACTTCGTGGATTCCCATAATAGTAGGTTCATTAATTTCTCCCCTTCATCGATATGTCATACATTACTTCTTCCAGTTTTTTTAAATTCCACTTGATAGAATCAGCTTTTTTTCTTAAATCCCCATTTCTTAAATGCAATTTTAAAAATTCGCCGTAGATATCATTCACCAGATTTTTTATTTTCTCGGCTTCATTGAAATTCTTGTGAATGACGTCATAAATTGCTTTTCTTACCAATTCTCCGGTTAAATCGCAAAGCCCGCAAAGGTAATCTTCAGCAGAAACCCCGAGGCTTTGTTTGGTCGGAATTTTTTTATTTTTAACATAATCATAGAAAGCAACGGCCTCAACATATTCCTGGAACGCAACGGAGTGGATGTTTGTGTCGGTGATAATGTTTATTTTTTTTAATTTTTTGACTTTATCTTTTATGTTTTTTACAGAATTTTCAGCTTCCTTTAAATCATTTCTCTGAGCTGCATAAATTATCTGCTTGGAAATGGTTATAATCTCCCGGGAAAGCTGTATGACTTGCTCCCTTTTCAGGTCAAACTTGTGCATCTCTTCCCTTATTTTGTTGAATTCCGACTTATTTATCATAGTAAAACTCAAGATTGAGCTGTTTATAAATGTTTTTGGTAGTAAACTTATTTGTAAGATATAGCAAGCATTACTGTAACCATCACGATTACAGCAAACATTATTGTGAAAATCGTTTCATCCCTTATGTCAATCACCTTCAATAAGCATCTGGAATGAGTGTTTAAATTTAAATGTTATTGTTTGGTTTTAATTTATTTAGGGGCAGTTGCACTTGATTGTTACATCTTAATGGGTGGGTGGAGGGCAACATTTTTAACATTAAGTGCTAAAATAAAATTCCCTCCCTGAAAAAAAATCCATTGCTATATCAAAAATCAAAACATCAAAAATCGAAAATTTTTGAGTCTCGAAATTCCATATGAATTTCGAAACATCGAAAAACAAAGTTTTTCGTGGCTTTGATTTTTTTAAAAATCAAAACATTTAAATACATAAATCCGACTAAAAACCCCATGGCGACTTTACCTCCTGTGACTCCGACTCCCGTGCCGGCAGTGACCCCTTTCAGGGGAGTTATTGATTTCTTCACCCAGATTGGGCTGTTTGATG
>DATDYS010000052.1:0-2320 GCA_035288925.1 Candidatus Nanoarchaeia archaeon | reverse complement strand
ATATTTATGCTCCTGTCGTATGCAACATAAAACCCGTTGTCATTTATGCCGATTTCAACATCCTTGTGCTGAGTCCTGGCGATTGCGAATGCAACTGCCCTTGACAAACAGTCGTTTACTCTTCTCCCGTATAAAGTATGGAATATGGAGTATTTTCTCCTGCTTTTGTCATCTGTATAGTGCTCGATTATTATTCTTGAATGCGACGGAATTTCTGCGTAATTAAACTGCTCATAGAAATAGTCATAGATAGAATTGGCGGCGTTTGCGTCAACGTAAAGGTATTTATTGATAAACTCCAAAATCTCTTTCTTTGATTTGCTGTTGCAGAACAGCTCATTCATCAGTTTCCTGAATCTTCCGATTTCCAAAGCCAAATCAAAGCTTAATGGCAGCATTTCGGAAAACCACGATGGGATTGTCGGAGATCTCATAACTGAAGCATTGACATAAGCAACCATTCCTTTGGCATACAAAAATTCATATTTTTCTCCTCCCAAGACAAAAACATCCCCCCTTTTTAATCTTTCAAGAAATGCCTCGTCAATGGCGCCAATCGGCTGCTCGCCGGCTTTTACCGTGATGTAGGACTCTTCGGGAATTGTGCCGATATTAGTCATGTGGATGACTCTTGACATTTTTCCTTTTCTTCCCATTTCATTTGAATCTTCATCAAGCCATATTTTTGCGTAAATATGCCTGTCTTCAAGAGAAATGTATTTTCCGGCAAGATAATCCAGAACTTCATTGAAATCTTTTCTTTCGAGGTTGATATAGCAATAGCTTTGCTTTACCAGCCTCCATAATTCTTCAACATCCCATCTCTGCTCAAGGGAAATTCCGTGAATCTGCTGCGCCAGAACATCAAGGCAGTTTGTCGGAATGTGTATTCTGTCAATCTTTTTCTCGATTGCTGATTTTAATAAAACGGCGCACTCAACCAAATCATCCCTATCGAGAACAATAATTCTTGCTTTTACCGTAGAATGCAGTTTATGCCCGGAACGTCCGGCGCGCTGCATGAATCTTGCAACGGATTTAGGCGAGCCAAGGCAGATAACCAAGTCAATAAATCCAATGTCTATTCCCAACTCCAAGGATGTGCTTGACACAATTACTTTCAGTTCGCCCTTTCTCAGCCTGCTTTCTATGTTGTGCCTCAGAGTTTTTGACAGCGAGCCGTGATGCGCCCCGATGTTCTCCACATAGTTTTTTGGAAATTTTTCTTTCAGGTAATTCACAACCCTTTCTGTTGCAGACCTTGTGTTCGTGAAAATCAAAGTTGTCCGGTGGCTTTGGATTAAATCATCAATCAAGGTGTACATTGAATTGTGAATCATTGCGTGCTCCATGTCCACAAGATTAGGAACCGGAGAGAGGACTTTCAAATCCATTTCCTTGAGAAACTGGACGTCAACAATCTTGCAGTCCCTCAATTTTCCTTTTTCATATCCGACAAGAAATTTTGCAATCTCGTCCAATGGCGCTATTGTCGCGCTTAACCCGATTTTTGTCATCGCAGGGGAAATCCTGTTTAATCTTTCAACTGACAATGATAAATGAACTCCTCTCTTGTTTTCCGCCAGGGCGTGAATCTCATCTGCAATAAACCATTCAACATTTCTTAATAATTCCCTGAATTTTATCGAGCTTAGCATTATCGCCAGGCTTTCTGGTGTTGTGATTAAAATATGCGGAGGGTGCTTCAGCATTTTTGCTTTTTCGGAAGCCGTCGTGTCCCCGGTTCTGACTGCTGCCCTTATGTTTAATTTTTTTCCTGCAATCTCTTCCATTTCTTTTAATGGCTCAGCCAAATTTACCTGAATATCATTGCTTAAAGCTTTCAGCGGAGAAACATAAACACAGTAAACTCTGTTTTCCAGAATTCCTTTTTCACTTGAATCAATTAATTCATTTAGAATGGACAAGAATGCTGTCAGAGTTTTTGTTGCTCCGGTCGGAGCGCTGACCAAAATATTGTTTCTTGAATGGATTTCCATAACTCCAAACAGCTGCGGCAGCGAAAATTCCTTGAATCTCGTAAAGAACCATTTATCTATAAGCGGGTTCAATATGTGCCTTATCTGTTCAGGCTTGTATGGCTTATCTGCGTAGGTTATCATATTATTAATAGTGGTTATATTGTTTCTATATTGAAAATAAAAGGTTATACACGAAATGTAATTATAGATAACACCAAGAAATTTATAAAAGTGTTGGTTATTTTAATAATTTTTAGTGACTTTACGGTTAATAGGGGCATTCCAAATAATGAACAAAACGAGGTGGTTCCTAATAACTACCACTGGACATCTTTGCG
>DATDYS010000051.1:0-8845 GCA_035288925.1 Candidatus Nanoarchaeia archaeon | reverse complement strand
GGCTTGCTACATCGATGTCGGCTTTTCCTATCCTGGTTGTGCAGAAGCAACCAAGGGTGCGGGTGTTCACCGATTAAAAGGGATCATGAGCTGGGTTCAGAACGCTGTGAGGCAGTTTGTTTAATATCTACTGGAAATGCTGATGTCAGAAAGGAAGGGACTTCTAGTACGAGAGGAACGGAGTCTCGGCGCCTCTGGTCCACCTGTTATCCAGAAGGGTACGCAGGGCAGCTACGCGCTACGCGGTAAGTGCTGAAAGCATCTAAGCACGAAACGCACCTTGAAAAGAGACATTTAGAACACTCCTAAAACAGGAGTTTAATAGAAGCGGTGTGTAAGTACCAAGCTTCGGCGAGGTATTCAGCATGCGCTTACTAACAGTTCATACCTTGTAGTCTAAGTGTTCAGCAAGAGCCTGTGTCTTGAAAATTTTATTTTAAGTTCCCAAAAATAATTTATACTTTTGGGGCATGGTTTTATTTTATTTCAACTTTTTTTCTTTTGATTTTAATTTGATTGAAGGCATTTATAAATAAAATAAAACTTCCGGCGGGAGCCATGCGAACCGACGATAGTTTTCATTTTTTTTTCTTTTTTATCAATTCTATAGTTATCCGTTTAAACTCCTGTTTTAGTGCAAACTCTATTGTTCTGAACCCAGCTTGAAATAGAAATTGATTTAAATGGACACCTATAACATCATCGCATGCCACGCATGCACAAAAAGATAGAAATTTACAATTTAGGATACAATTTTGTTTTTGAAATTTATAAAATAACAAAAGATTTTCCTGAAATAGAAAATAATAACCTGAGTTCGCAAATGCGGCGCGCAGCCGTGTCCATCCCTACAAATATCGCCGAGGGAAGCACAAGGCATTCTGAAAAAGCATTTCTCAGTTTCTTGACTTATGCTTATGGCTCTGCCAAAGAATTGGAAGTGTTATTATCGCTTTCAAAAGACTCGGAGTACATCAAAGAAAAAGAATATCGGGCAGTTTATTTAAAGCTTGACGAAATAATGGCAAAATTGTTTAAATTCATGAACAATATAGAAAAAAGAACCCCTTATGGATTCTTTAGGAAATACGACCAAGAAAAAAAGTTTGATATATAACTGTAAAATGCTCTGCCTCGGAATAGAATCAACGGCCCACACGTTCGGCTGCGGGATAATTGATGACAAGGGAAAAATCTATGCGAATGTTACTGACGCGTATAAAACGGAAACAGGAGGAATAGACCCGTCAGAGGCGAAAAGGCACCATGAAAATGTAAAGGATAAAGTTGTTGAAGATGCTTTGAAGAATGCAAATTTAAAATTAAAAGATATTGATTTAATTTCTTTCTCGCAGGGTCCCGGGATTGCGCCATGCTTAATTGTCGGAATGCGAAAGGCAAAAGAGCTGGCAGCAGAATTAAAAATCCCTTTGGTCGGAGTAAACCACTGCATTTCTCATCTTGAAATCGGAAAATTAATGACAAAGGCAAAAGACCCTGTTTTGTTATACGCTTCCGGCGCAAACACGCAGATTATTGCGTATGACGGCGGCAAATACAGGGTGTTTGGTGAAACTTTAGACCAAGGCGTTGGAAACTCTTTAGACCAGTTTGCAAGGCACATTGGCCTTGGCTTTCCCGGCGGGCCGAAAATTGAAAAACTGGCGTTGGAAGGAAAAAATTACATTGAACTGCCGTACGTTGTCAAAGGAATGGATGTTTCTTTTTCAGGAATTTTAACAAACTTAAAGCAAAAATTTGACTCAAAAAAATTTGCAGTTGAAGATTTGGCTTATTCATACCAAGAAACGATTTTCGCAATGCTTGTTGAAGTTTCCGAGCGCGCAATGGCGCACACAGGAAAAAAAGAATTGGTCATTGGCGGTGGAGTTGGGTGCAATAAAAGGCTGCAGGAAATGTGCAAAATAATGTGCGAAGAGAGAAATGGAAAATTTTATGCGCCGCCGAATGAATTTCTTGTCGATAATGGATTGATGATAGCATGGCTTGGGATTTTGCAGAAAAACAAAAGGGAAAAAAAGATTGACATTCATCCTTATGAAAGAACCGACGATATTGTCGTAGACTGGAAATAGATTTTAATTATTCCGCCGCAACAATCTGCTTCAGAATATTCTGCTTTCCTTTCCAGTCCAGCACAACTTTAAGAACATCCTGTATAGTCTCAACCGGAATAATGTTGATTTTCTTCATTTTGTCTTTGTCGATTATAATATCGCGAAGGTTTGATTTCGGAACGACTACGTTCCTGATTCCGGCCTCGATTGCAGCCTCGACTTTTGCGGTAACCCCGCCAATCGGCAATACTTCCCCGCGCACAGACAGGCTTCCGGTCATTGCAAAATCCTGCCTTACAGGAACTTTCTTGAATGCCGAAATTACGGATGTTGCAACTGCAATGCTGGCCGAGTCTCCCTCAACACCCTCGTAAGTCTGCAAAAACTGGACATAAATATCGTGCTTTTCTTTCAAGTCCTCTCCAAAATATTTCTTAATGATGGCTGTGACATTTTTAACAGCTTCTTTTGCTATCTCGCCCAATTTGCCCGTGGCGATTATTTCGCTTTCCTTTCCGCCAGGTGTTACTTCCGATTCAATCGGCAAAATAATTCCAGAATAAGGCGGAGTAACTCCAATCACCGCCAGGCCATTCACTCTCCCGACCCTTTTGCCTGTTGTGACAATTATTTCATATTCTTTTTTCTGCTCGATAAATTTGTCCGCAATCTGCTGCTCAAGCGTCCTGGCAATCGCTTTCGCCCCGACGATGTGCTTTTTCTGCACAAACTTTGATTTGTCTTCGAGCGCCATATCGCCGGCTGCCCTTATCAGGCCGCCAAGCTCCCTTAGCCTTAAAGTCAAATGCCCTTTTCTGTTTGCCCTTCTTCTTGCTTCCTCAATGATTAATTCGACCGCTTCCCTGCTGAAGTGAGGAATTCTTTTGTCCTTGATAACTTCCTGCGCGACAAAAACGGCTATTTTGTTTTGGTTCTCCTCAGTATCTTTAATTGTTTCCTGCATGTATATTTCGTACCCATAGCCGCTTATTCTGCTTCGCAAAGCCGGATGCATATGCTTTATAGTTTCCAGGTTTCCCGCGGCAATCATGACATAATCGCATGGAACCGGCTCTGTCCTGACCATAGCGCCCGCGCTCCTCTCGCTTTGCCCGGTAATTGCAAATTTTCTTTCCTGTAATGAGGACAATAATTCCTGCTGCGTTGCCGGCTGCAAAGTCGCAATCTCGTCGATGAATAAAACTCCCATGTGGGATTTGTGAATCATGCCCGCAATTACCCTTTCATGCGCCGGCGTTCCTAATCCGCCGCTTTGGAAAGGGTCATGCAGCACGTCTCCCAGCAAAGCCCCTGCATGGGCTCCGGTTGCGTCATTGAAAGGCGCTTGTTTCTTTTTGTAATTATCAACAATCACTCTTGGAACTTTTACTTTTACTTCCGCTCTTTTTCCGAGGTTCATGCTAATTGTGAATGCAACAAGAATCAATATTGACATTATCGAAGTTGACGCCGACATTATTGCCGCTGTCACGCTTCCGAATTTGCTGAAATAAGTCCAGGTCCAGAAAGGAATGAAAAAAGAAACTATGACTATGATGAACATTATTATATTCTGATTCTTGAACATAGTCATTGACTGCATCCTTGCCTTTGCAACCAAATCTCTTCCCTGGCCGGCAGGCAATGTCCTTATCAAAGGCATATTCTCGTCATTGGGGTTTGGAAATGAAACTATATCCACAAGCTTTTCATTCGGCAGTAATTCCGCCAAAGCAAGCCCAAGCATTGATTTTCCTGTGCCCGGTTCTCCAATCAAAAGAACGTGCCTTCTCTGCTGCGCGGCTTTTCTTATTATTTTAACCGCTTCATCCTGGCCTATAACCTGGTCAATGATTTTAACAGGCACTTTTATGTCTGCTGTTGAATTAAATTTTAAGTTAACCATCCCAACCTTGTGTATGTTTAGTGGTTTTTAAAGCTATCGAAAACTATTAGATTTTAGAATTTTAAATTAGAGAATTTAGGATTTTCTTATTTGATGGTTGCGATAAATTGAGTATTTTATTGAAAATTCCGGAATTGAAAATAGGGTATCAAAATATAGAAAACATTTTATAATCATTCTCAAAAATCGCTGAAATAACCTATGAAAGAAACCGCATTATTAAAAATAGCCATGATTTGCTCTTTAGTGGGATTAGTTGCTTTATTTTTTATTTCCCAGCAGATTGAATTAAAAGATTATGAGCCGGATTTTCTGAATAATAAAAATGTTGGAGACAGTGTTAAATTAAGCGGGAAAATAAGCAAGGTAACCGCCGGAAATAATGTTGTTTTTATCGAATTGAGCCAGCAGGCTCCTATTTCTGTCGTGGTGTTTACTGATAAAGATATAAATCTAAATGAAAATGATTTTGTTGAAATCAGCGGGAAAGTGCAAAATTACAACGGAAAGGAAGAGATTATTGCGGATAAAATAAAGGTGGTAAGTTAGTGATTGTCGAAATTATTGTTGCAATAATTCTCGGCTGCCTGATGGGAGTCATAACGGGCCTAACTCCCGGATTGCATATTAATTTAGTCTCGCTGATTTTACTTAGCATCTCTCCAATTTTGTTGGGCTACACAAACGTTCTAGCAGTTGCTTCTTTTATAATCGCAATGTCTATAACCCATACGTTCACTGATTTTATAAGCGCTACTTATCTAGGGGCCCCATCGGATGACACTGCCATGGCTGTCATGCCTGCGCACAGGCTGCTTTTGCAGGGAATGGGCCATGAGGCGATTAGATTAGCCACAATCGGAAGCCTGCTGTGCCTAATTGTGACAGTTGCCTTATCTCCAATTTTAATTTTTATTGTTCCAATTATTTTTAACAGCCTGAAAAATTATGTCGGGTGGCTGCTGCTTGCCCTTGTAATTTTTATGATTTTAAGGGAGCAAAGCCTCGACAAAAAATTCTGGGCTTTTGGGATAGTTGTCTTATCTGGAGTTTTGGGAATTATAGTTTTAAATATGCCGAATTTGAAAGACCCGTTGCTTCCGATGTTATCCGGATTATTTGGCGTAAGCGTTTTATTGTTAAGCCTGTCGCAAAAAGTTAAATTACCCCCTCAAAAAGTAACCGAACACGTTAAAGTAGGAATGAAGGATAAAATCAAATCAATCGGAAGTGGTGTCTTTTCAGGCTCTTTAGTTTCAATATTTCCGGGTCTTGGGCCAGCGCAGGCCGCAGTTTTGGCGTCGCAAATTGTCGGTGAGATTAACACTTTCAGCTATTTGATTATGGTTGGCGGAATTAATACTGTTTCAATGATTTTATCATTAATAACCTTATTTACAATTGAGAAAGCAAGAAATGGCTCAATAATTGTTGTCCAGCAGCTGCTGAAAAACATCGACATGAACACTTTGATTCTATTTTTATCCGTTGCCATGATTGCCGGAGGAATTGCAACGTTCTTAACAATGTACATAAGCAGAATCTTTTCAAAAATTATGAATAAAGTCAATTATTCCTTTTTAAGCAGTTTAATTATTAGCTTTGTGTGCTTCATGGTTTTTTATTTTTCAGGATTTCTTGGATTATTTATTTTATTTGTTGCAACAGCAATAGGCCTGCTGCCAAACATAGTTAATGTTTCAAGGAGCAATTCAATGGCTTGCTTATTAATTCCAATAATACTGTTAAATTTACTATGATTTGGTGAGGATAATTATGAAATATTATCAAATTGTTAAAGTTCCCCATACAAAAACTTAAATATCAAATTGCATTTCCAGCAAAAATGGCAATTTATAATGATAGGGTGATAACTTATGAGTCGCGCTATCAAAGCGCTGTAAGGCGAGCTTTAACTGCTTCTGGCGAGTTTTCCATAAGCGGGCAGGGGTATATTGATACAGCTTTTCCCACAAGAAACCATCCAACTCATTTCAACAGAACAGTTGCGCAACTTAATGGAGAAGTATCCTCAGACAAGCCTAAACCCTTAGCCCGATTGCAAGAAGGAAGGGTGGTTTTTGTTAACCGTGACAGCCCGATAATTCGTGCTGCTCAAAGGTCATTAGAAAGGGTGATAAAAACTGCTGTGAGGGAAGCCATGCGAGGATAATTATTAACTCGATAAATAATTTTTCTGCTTGACATTGACCGCAACCTTTTTAAAACGGGATATTCTCCAATTGCCTATGGAAGGCACAATAGTTCATTTTCGGGGAAGCAGAAGGGTCAAGAGAAGCAACCAGATGGTTCTGCAGGTCAAAGGCGTTGACAATAAAGACAAGGCTTCCAAGATGATAGGCAAGAAAGTTGTCTGGAAGACTTCTGCAGGCAAAGAAATGATAGGCCAGATAACCAACATTCACGGCAACAAGGGAGCTTTGAGAATCAGGTTTGACACAGGAATGCCGGGGCAGAGCATTGGAACAAAAGTAGTTATTGAATAGGGTTTTCTGATATTAATTTCTCTTTAATCCTCTTAACGCACCTTTCAGCCACAGTTTTCAAATTAATAATGTCAAACTCATTGTATTCCACTAATAAATTCAGATAGTATTCATCTCCGGTTGCGCGGTACATTTTCCACAGTGTCAGGGCATCTCCACCGTCAAATTCATCAACAATTTCTTTTCTTTTGATATTAAGGTCTTTTTCAATTTTTTTTAATCCTCCAACAAGTCCAAGCTGTTTTGTTAATGACCGGACGTCAAAATTAGGAACTTTAGGCAGCAGCCCCGGATATCTTTTCTCTATAAAAGGCAAATCAAAACAGGCGCCATTAAAGGTAACAATTAATTTATATTTTTCCAGCTCTTTTTTTAATTCATTATAATTAAGGTTTATTCCCTGTATCATCGTTTTTGTGTTTATTCCGTCATACAATCCAAAAACAGTTATGTCATCGTAATTTTTGCTTAACCCCGTTGTTTCAATGTCAAGAAAAACTGAGTCTTCCTTAAAGAAATTATATAATCTCCAGTTCTCTGACTGCGGAAGTATATTCATAAAATAAGCGGAATTTGAATTAAACAACTCTTTCCTTGCTTCCATTAATTTTCTGTCATAATACAATTTTCTTGATTTTGACAGTCCTTGAATATCTTCTTTCTTAAGAAAAGATTCCCAGTCAGGAATTCCATTGCTCCAAAGATTTTTTTCTAATCTGTTTCCGACTCTTTCCAGAAAAATAAAGCTGTTTCGTATCACAGGATAAGAAATAAAAATTCCCCTTTAAATAGTTTAGGCACAGATGTCCAGTGGGTTGCAGTTAAAAATTATGTTAATTATTGAGTAGTAACTATAACAAAATGTTTATAAAAAGAGACTGGTTTAGACCTAAAAATGACCTCATTCGTTGATGATTTAGTTCCAAGATTAACGGTAGTAGCAGACAGAGAAACTTTTAATTTGGAATCCGTAATTTCAAATTCTAACAGGAATCCCAATGATTTTAGATTATCTGCTATACTAACCCCATTTAGTGAATTAGATCCAGAAATTATAGATTTAATTGACAGAGTAAGTGATATGAGGCAAAATGGAACTTGCATACCTTTAGATATAAGCGAGATGTCTTCTCCATTTTTAATAGAAGGAATACCTTCCCCATTTGATGGAACATTCGACAGAAATTTGCATTTCTTTAGCACGGATACTGATATAAATTATATTCATGTTCCTTATAAAAAAGGGATGAGCGAAGCAGAAAGATTGATTTATAGCGTAGCTTTATTGCAAGTATTACAATTAAACCGGCCTGATGTAGTATTTCTTTCCAACTTCAAAGCGATCCTAGATGGTATTATTCCAACTTCCCTCCCGTATAAAATAGTAAATGTTCATCCCTCAGTTTTGCCTTACAATAAAGGATGGAGAACTGAAAAAAAAGCTCTTGACGGAATTAATCCACATGCAAGCGGGTATACGTTTCACGCAGTTGTTCCGGAGATTGATGAAGGCCCTACTTTATTTCAGCAAAAAGTTTCTTTGGAAGGCCATACAGAAGAATCATTACGCTTGGCAACAATAATAGCCCAATCTCATTGGACTCCTCAAGTATTAAAACTATACGCTTCCGGACGTCCGGTTGCAATTGTAAAAGGAATGGAAGCTTTTAAAGTTGAGAATAGGGAATCTGAGTATGATGGCTCAGAAGAACACCAAAAATATTCAAGAATGTTATTCAAAACTGGAATCGGGCAATATGTAACTATGGAAAAAATTCTCGGCGCACCTGAATATGCGGCTGAACAAAAAGTGGAGGCTGTCAGCACTTATCGTTTTAATTTGGATGAAACTGGTTTAGCTGCACAAAGAAAATTTGGCGGTTTAATAACAAAAGTTCAAAGTACCGGCGGACTTTTAAAATCAAGGTATCTGTCCGATGCGGCATCAAGAAAATGGTGTCAGATACAAACACTTAGAAATATTGGTCCTATTCTCGATTCAGAAGGAATAAAATATGAGGTAGTACATTCCCCAGTTAGTGTAAACGCACCAATATTAGAAATCTGGTAAATTAATTTAACATAGCTTACTGCATTATATAATACCCGTGAGGGTCTCTTTTTAAAAGGGCTGATTTTTGCAATTCGAAAAGAACACTTGGGGCTTTAACTGTAGTTAATTCTAAACCACTTAAAACTAAATTAGCATCAGTCAATAGCAATCTAGGGTCAAGTTGATCTCCTTTTTGATATTTCTTCTGCAAATCCTGATAAATCATCTCAGCAATCGCTTGTGTAACATCTTGGATACTTTCAGCCATAAAGCAAAGAAAACCGATTTAATTTATAAAGTT
>DATDYS010000050.1:0-17286 GCA_035288925.1 Candidatus Nanoarchaeia archaeon | reverse complement strand
GATTTTGCAATATCCGAGCCCGTCCTTATGGAGTTCATAATCTGCCAGAATATTTTTCTAAGGTCGTTTGAGGGAATGAACTCGACTGCGTCATTCAGCGCATCTTCCATGCTTGTCCCGAGGTCAATTTTGTCGGTTATCTCCTTAAAGTACTTTCCAACTATCGGAAAATTTTTTGACAAATTAACCATTGCATTGTACAGGGGGACCCCGGACTCAAGCTCAATTATCAAAAATCTTCCTGCAAAAACAATTTCCTTGCTGATTTCCTTTTCCTTTCTTGATATTTTCAAATCAGGAAGCTTGAGCATGTAGAAAAACATGATGATGAACACTATCGGCACAAATAGAAATGCGGCGCCTTTGAGCACATCATATTTTGCAAGCACGAGGAACAGCGCAACAACCATGCCGGTTGTCATGTAAAAAGCAGAGATAAACGTTTTTTTTATGAAATCCTCGGGCTTGTCATCCATCCCAGCTTCCTTTAGCTTAAGCTTTAGGCCCGGGGCAGCTTTTGAAATTCTCTGGAACAGCGTGTTTAAAAATCCTGCTTTAATTTGAATCACCCCCAACCTTTTGACAAAACGTTGACGAAAACCATGCAATGAGGAACCTAAAGTTCCTCGGAACGATTGTGACCATTTTAGTCACCCAAGGGCTTGTTTTTCTTTACGCAATCCATCAGGCTGTCCTTGTTTGTATAATACTCTGCCATGACTCTTCCAACGCTGTCTACAGTGTCTATTTTGTTTTTGACAACCCACTTCAGGACTGCAGCCTTTTCGCTTAGCGACTTATTCAGCTCGTTTCTTGTATAGCCTGTGAACATCTCTATTGTGCTGAGCAGCGCTTTTGAGTTTGCAACTTTTTTCAAAATTCCTTTTCTGATGTCCAGCTGTATGAGGATATTCGGCGTCGCGTCGGGAAGAATCTCCGCTATCTGGAATGTTTTTCTTGTTCCGGTCCTCCTGTTTCTGTACTGCACGACAATCATTGAAATGGCAGGCAGCATTGTTCTTGGTATTTCAATCGGCGGATTGGACAATCTAGTTATCGTTTCAGCAGCATCGTTTGCGTGAACTGTTGCATAAACTGAGTGCCCAGTATGGATTGCCTCGAACAGAACCTCAGCCTCTCTTTTTCTTCTGATCTCTCCCACAAGTATCCTGTCTGGCCTCATCCTCAATGAATTTACAAGCAGGTCCAGCATTGAAACTTCGCCCTTGCCCTCGGGATTTGGCAGCCTCGTAACCATAGGTATCCAGTGCAAAAATTTCGGCAGCTGGATTTCCCGCGTATCCTCAATGCTTATTATTCTCTGGTTAGGGGGGAAGAAATTAGCGACTACGTTGAGCATTGATGTCTTGCCGGTTGCCGTTCCTCCTGAAATCAGTGTGGACAATTCGTACTGCACGCCAAGCCAGATGAGCGCGGCGGCCTCCGTTGAAATAGTCCCGTCGCTTATGAAATCCGTTATTGTCCATGGCTTTGCGGCGAATTTTCTCAGGGTTATTGTGTTTCCCCCCACGGAAATCGGCTCGATGGTTGCATTTACACGGTCGCCTCCTTTCAAATGGGCGTCCATCAAAGGCTCGAGTATTGTGAGCTGCCTGCCGACACGCCGGCCAATCATTGTCGCATAGTGCCTCGTCTGATCCTCATTTTCCAGCATGATGGTTGTCTTCAGCCAGCCATGCCTCTTGTGGTAAACCCAAACGGGCTGGTCTGCGCTGTTGACGGCAATCTCTTCAAGATTTACATCGTCCATGAGAATTTCTATGCTTCCCAGGCCCAGGCTTCTTTGAATTAAATAAGATTTCAGAAAGTTTGCAGTTCTTTCGTCAGCATCGGGAAAATGCTTGTTTATCAGGTTTGTGATAGTGTCAATGAATTTCTGCTCTATTATTCCTGTGTCTTTTGTTGCAAGTATATCCACCATTCCCAGATTGACTTGGGTAGTCAGCTCCTCCCGTATTTTTTCAAGAATTATTTCCGTGTTTTTGCTGATGCTTGAGATTGAGACGTCATAAATCGGAACGAATTCGCCTTTTTTCTTGTAAATGGTTATGGTAATCGGAATTTGGTCAGAAATAAAATTATAAGTAGCGATTGGCTTAACATCCTCTTTTTTTAAAGTGACGTGAGTTTGTTCCTGCAGCTTCTTAGATTCTATTTTTGATTCTTTTAGATCTATAGGCGGCAAGCCGGTGACCTGAACCTGCGGGGGGATTTTGGCACTTTGCAATAAAACCTTCGAATCTTTGTTATCTGCCTCATCTTCTTTTTTTGAGGATAGCGGCTGGGGAATATCTTCATGATGCGTTTTCATGCTAAAATTTCTAAATCTGTCAAGAATTGAGGTATGATGCGGCCTGCCTCCCAAATCATTTTTTTGCGCGGAGTTACCCTGCTCGGAAATTATTTCTTTTTTAGGCGGTATTTTTTCATCAATTTTTACGGCAGAACCTCTTTTTGGCTCTGAAATCCCGTGATGCAGCGGATTAAAATGCTTTAAAACTCCCGTAATCTTTCCCGCTTCTGGTTTTGAGACTATCTGCTGAAGGGGTTCTTTTTGCCCGGTTTCAGCAGAATGAAGCTTATGATACAGCTTAAACTTTTCGTCAAGTTTGTTATAGACGTACGTCGGCTTGCTTTTCTTTGCCTTGCTGTGACTAACCACTACCACACCTCTTTTTACTGCAAATTTTTAATGAAAATAAAATTATCCCTTGAAAAATGAAGTTAATTTTTTCAGCTCTCCCTCGAAAGCGCCTTTTTTGTCATCCACTTCCCTGAATTTCTTCTCGAGGTCTTCCATATCCTTTCCGATGTCCCCGCTTTTTGCGGTTAGCTGGAACGCCTTGGCTTTCCTTATCAGCTCAATCAGGCTTTTTTCCAAGTCATCCCTGTCCTTGTTTACTTTATCAACCAGGTTTACCACGACCAGCTTTTTCTGGAAGAAAGCGTTGACTTTTGAGGTCATCTCTTTCACGTTCGCCACATTTTTCTGGTTTTCAGATATTTTTTTGATTATCTGATCCTGCAGCTCAACTACCTTTTTTTCCTGATATCTGCTTTTGGCTATCAGGGGCTCTATGGTTGATTTTTCCTCTTCGACATGCTTTTTTATTTCATTTATCATTGTGTTTAGCCTTTCAATGTGAGATTCAGAATTCTTGATGGAAGCATCTTCATCGGAAACCCTCTTTTCTATCATCCCAATCATGCTTTTGAGTGCCGAAAGCTTTTTGCCGAGTATCTTCTCACTCTCTTCTATTGATTTTGCCTCTGCCTTTTCTCTTGTGAGATCATCGCGCTCCCTCTTGACGTCCGAAACTAGTTCCTGGTATCTTCTTTGCTCTGTGGTTATCTGCTTTATCAGGTCGTCAATTTTCATCTTTGCATCGCTTTTCTGGTCTTCAATCTGCTTCTGCATATCATGCTTCAGCTGCTGGTATTTTTCAAGCTGCTCAAGCTCGCTTCTTACAGTATCCAGCTGCAATCCGAGCTCGCCCTTGAGCCTGTCAAATTCGGATTTCACTTTTTTCAGGTCTTCAGACTGCTTCTGCAGAAAGCTTAGGCTGACTTCAGCTTTCCTGATAAATCCTTCTTTCTTCCCCTCAAACTCTTTTGACTTTACGTCAACTTCCTTTTTGGTCAGCTTTCTCTCCACAAGATACGGCTTTGTTAGCTTGTATTCCACGCTGATAATCCCTTCGTCCTCGAGAAAATCCACCCATTCCTGTATGACTGTGGTGCTTACACCAAGCTCTTTTGCAGAGTCAGCCAGCGCAATTCTACCTCTTTCTTTCACAAGCTTGACGAGCTTGTCTACTCCAGTTTCTATTATACTCTCCCCTATTCCCATGATGCTACTTTTTTCTTTTTCCCTGTTTAAAAATGTTATGTTTTTGGTTTTCCAAATGCGTTTTGCACAGGGAAAAATAATTTGTTACTTAAAAGTTAATATATTGAAAAAATTTAAAAAGGGAGGGATGTTATTTAGGGATATGGCCTCTTATAATCTATTGAGACTTTATAATGCACTTGGAATAGACCCAGATAAAGTCCCCCGCCTGTTGGGAGGCGGAGATTTAAGCAAATTATCAAATGAGCAAAAGCATTCTCTTTTGGCAAGATTATTGTATGACGAAGCAGGGCACACGCGAGGCGCCCCATTAAATTTGCCCGGTATGGCTTTGGCTACAGCTGCTTTGGGCACTTTTTTTTCTCCGCCTGCGATTGTACAGGCACAACAACAATCTGATTACAAGCCGGCTGCGTCGTATGAGCAGAGCGATCCGCAAAATAATGCAAACCAAACCAAAGCCAATAATCAGCCTGAAGAAAAAATTCCAGTTACTATCAGCGTTTCTGCAGACAATCTGGAGCAGGGAAAATTGAGAGCTAATGTGGGAGTAGAAACGCTTGTTCCCGTTTACAGGGGATTGTTCAATGGCGATAATCTGGTAGGATTGCAAGCTACAGGGAATTACGGCAGATTTACTGACGGCAAAACTACTTTGGAAGGCGCTGTTGGCATAGTGATAGGAAACAGATATAATAAAAATTCAGCATCACGCATAGGAGTTTTCTACCAAGACAGGCGCGACACTGGCAAATTAAATTTTGGAGTCGCTAGCGTCGCAGCAGCTTATCAAATCGGCGACGGAGAGTTTCAATTTTATGGCGGGTTTCCGATTACAAAACGGCAACTATCCGGCCTTGAAGAACTGACTAAAATAACATCAGCAACTTCTGAATTAAATGAAGGTGGATTTACAACAACCTCTACAACAACAACACAGGTTGATACAAGAATAAGCTCGTGGGAACAGGCCAGAAAAGTTTTTACTTTCAGCGGCACCAAAGATTTAACACGTGATTTAAGATTGAAGCTGGGCGGAGCGTATTATGGCGGCATAGCGGGGGGTCTTAGACAATATGACAACGTAACAGAAAATACGGAAAACGTGCCGCCTGAATTAAGGGGAATTTTAGGACTTCTTTATTCTCCTGAATTTTTGTCAAGATTATTCAGGGGCGATACGCAGCTAAGTTTTGAGATGCGCGCAGGCCAGGGAGGGCCGCAGTATCTTGGGCAGTTGTCTATAAATTTCAATCAAGAGCATAAACATAATTCACCGCAGGAAGCGAGATTATTGGCCCCATTGCGATTGGAAAAAATTTTGGTGGCTGCATACAAGTCAAAACAGGAAACAACGACAGTAACCAAATCCCCTTCTGTTTCTTTAAGCTCGTGCCCCACAAATATAGGCGAGGGGGAAACCTATAGTTGCATTATAAATCTATCAGACGGCACTTTGCAATTACTTGATGGACCTTCCTTCCTAAAATTAACCGCCCCGGCTGGAACATCAACAGCGTTGTCCTCGCCAGCAATCAATTACGCCCTTTCTGGATTTCTGGATTTTGATTCTGCTGGAGAATACCCTGTGAGATTACAGTCAACAAACTCTTCGGGGTCAACTCTTGTTGAGTATTTGCTGACTATAAATAACACAAACAGGCCCCCAGTTCTTGAAAAAAAAGATTTGGTATCTATTAAAGAGGGCGACAGGTTAGAATTAATAGTCGCTGCGACAGACCAGGATAAAGAAGATACAGGCAACTTGAAGATTACTGCTTCGTATAACGGAGGGAATTTGCCGTCCTGGATTACCACAGAATCCTTAACAGACGCGATAAAATTGATTTTTTCCCCTGTTTTTCCAAATTCAGGGTCATATAAAATTTTAATACGGGCAGATGACGGGCATCCCAATGGGACGGACCAGGAAGAGATAGATGTTAATGTGGCCCATGTCAACAGGGCACCTTCTTTTGATAAAATAGGCGACAAATCATCCAGTGAAGGAAACTCATTGGAGTTTACAATTAACAATATATTTGATCCTGACGGTGATAAAATTGCAATAAGGGCATCTGGGCTGCCTGCCGGATCTTCTTATAGCGATTCGAGCAGAAAATTTTCATGGCTGAACATAGAATATGACAAGTCTGGAACTTATAAAATAACTTTCACGGCAGACGACGGAAATCGGGGAACTTACAGCGAGACTATGACAATTACCGTCAACGACGCCAACAGGCCCCCGTCTTTTGCGAAAATCGGCAGTAAAAGCGGCTTTGAAGGCAGCTCAATTACATTTACAATCGATAATGTAACTGATCCTGATGGAGACCTAGTTAGGATTACTGCAAGCGGGCTGCCAAGAGGCGCTGCTTACGACGATGCGAGAAGACAATTTTCCTGGAATAACCTAGGTTTTGACCAATCAGGAACATACAGCATTTCTTTCACGGCAGATGACGGCAAAGGTGGAATCTACAAAGAAAGTGTGGAACTATCAGTCGGAAACACCAATCTGCCACCTATATTTGATAAAATTGGGGACAAATCCAGCAGAGAAAATGAAACATTGGAATTTAAAATATTGAATATTTCTGATCCAGACGGAGATTCTGTGCAAATTACCGCTTCAAATTTGCCAACGGGGGCGATATATAGCGATCCGAGCAGAACATTTAGTTGGAGGCCAGAATTTACTCAATCAGGAACGTATAGTGGAATAAAATTTACAGCTGATGACGGGAAAGGCGGGGCATATAATGAAACAATATCAATAACCATAGGCGACGTAAACAGAGCGCCGGTTTTCAACTTCACTACAACACAGTCCGGATTGGAAGGGACGCTGCTGCAATTTACCACTCCCGCAACAGATGCGGATGGAGACTCATTAACCTATTCTGCATCAAATCTTCCGTCAGGAGCTTCTTACAATGCTTCAACACAAACATTCTCCTGGACACCTTCATCAACCCAGTCCGGCACATACACTCCGACAATTTCTGTTTCCGATGGCAAAACAACAACAACACAAACAGCGACTATCAACATTAGCGACGTAAACAGAGCGCCGGTTTTCAACACACTAAGCGCCCAAAGTGGTTTAGAAAATGCCCTAATGCAGTTTACTGTATCAGCCACAGATGCGGATGGAGACTCATTAACCTATTCTGCATCAGGCCTTCCGTCAGGATCTACATTTAACTCGTCAACAAGGACTTTCTCGTGGACGCCAAGCTTTACACAATCTGGATCATATTCTCCTGTGTTTTCGGTTACAGACGGGACGGCAACAACAAATTTGACATCCACAATTAATATTACCGATGTAAACAGGGCACCCTCAGTTGCTATGGACAGCCCGGCAGGCAACGTTACAATCACAGCCGGCCAGTCTGTAAATCTGCAATCTACACGCAATGACCCGGATTTGGATTCTTTAGTGTCTAGCTGGACTGCTGCTGCTACAGCTGGAGGGCCAGCCCCGTCAATTTCAGGCGTTGAAGATCCTGGAAATGTAACTTTCACTAATGCAGGAGTTTATAGTCTTACTACGACTGTAAATGATGGAAAGCCTGGTGGATTGGCCACAAGCACAGCAAGAACTATAACAGTTCTTCCAGGCGGCGGTCCGGGCAGCTAAGAAAATTTTTATAATTCCAACTCAAATAGTCAAATTAGTAACCTGATATGCTGCCAAGTGCCCCTGATCTATTTTGAACCATTCCGGAGTGTCGTTAATCCTATAATTTACCGTGCTGCCTGTGCCGAAATAAATGTAATCAACAGCGCTTCGGTCCTTTAGCTGAATATTCTGCTGCTGGAATTTTTCGAGGTTGACAAGGCTTTCTATACCGTTGCTTGAGTTTCCCAAATTGCCCTGCAGGCGCATGAGGAAGCTTGGAGAGTCGTTATGAGCTATGTAGTAAGATTGATTGGCGTGGAGCATAAGATTCGTCACGTCGCCATTTACTGTGAACGAAGTAATATTAGTCTGTATGATTGCGTTTGTAACCCTCCCATTGCTGTTTACGATGTATAACGGGTCCTCAAATCCCATGATGTTTATTTTTGCGGCCAGATAGCGGTTTCTTATCCAGTAGCTTGTATTTTTTTTGTCCCTTATGTCCATGCTTATATTCAACCCAATGTCTACATTCCATGGATCGCTTTGATTAAGCCTGACGTCAATTATTGTAAAATTAAATTTTATGTCAATTTTATCGGCTTCCGCGGAAATTTTGTTTGCCCAGTCCGTGAAAGTAGATTCCTGCATCAGGCTTAACGGCTGCCGCTCTATCGTTCCGTTGAGGAAAGATTCCTTGAACCTTGCGTTGACATCGTTGATGTAGGTGCCGTTTGTCGTTATGAACTGGTTGAAGCTCAGCATTGTCCTGAAGCCTGCGATATAAATCCCATTGTTGAGGTCATTTTCTATATTCTTTATGAAAAAATTTACGGTCTGTATTCTCGTCTCAATTGATTCCATTTTGTCAACGAGCCTGTAAGTGCTATATGCGCTGTAAGTCACAAAGATTACTATGGTCAATGCAATTGCCGCCGAAATATAAAACATGGATTTTTTTGACATTTATTCCCACACCCTTATCTCGATGATTGCGGGCCCCCACAGTGAAGGCACTTTTGAAACAGTCAGTGTATTGAAGCTAAGGCTGCTTGAGTCGATGTTTACATCCAGCTTGCCGTCTTTGTCCAGGTCAAGATTGTTAAAGAGCTCGAATGCCGCATTGTCCAGAGCGTCGTCTGTGTCGTAAGTTTTCAGGGAATAGCTGCAGGCGCTTCCTCCGCTGTAGGTTGAAGGAATGTTTATGGTTGATGTTGTTCCGTCCTCAAAATTTAGTGCCCAGGAACATCCATTTGATTTTGAAACGACACTGCTGTAGTCAGCGAACCCGTTGAGCAGCAAAGTGTAAATCACCTTGTCGTCGCTGGAGCCGTTCGTATTGTAAGTTGAGTTTTTTCCCGTGCTTATAGTGATGCTGTTGCTCCCCACATTAATATTTGCCGCCGGAATATCTATAGTGAAAGGATCCCCCAAGCTTATGTAATCGCTTCCATAATCGCTTAGCCTGTAAATGTTGTTTCCGTTTACGATTGCATTGTCTGTCCAGTAGCTCTCGGAATATGACGTTATTTTTGCATTGGATATAGACGAATTTGGATAAACTGTCAGAGTGCCAGTTGAGATATTATTGCCAAACCTGTCAGACTCAAATGACAATGGCAGCTTGTTGAACTGCTCATTTGGAACGGTGTAATTAAATTCTATGTAGGAATTTGGATACACGGAAGATGCCGTGAGCGATGAGACATTTATTATCTGTCCCGAAAAACTCAGCGTGTTGATGTCCCCGGCTATATTGCTGTAAGCCTGCTGCAGCTGCGTTGTATCGGTGGCATCAAAAAATTTGCCGCCGCTGCAGTTCATTCTCCGCATTGCGGCGCCATCTGCGTCGGCGCCAAAGGCGATTGTATAGACGCTTATGCCGCTATTGCACGCATCCCAGGACGCCTGCACAGCGTCTGCTATCGCCGTGCTGTTTGGCTGCTGCGCGCAGTCCACGTTTGCAGCGCCGTCACTCATTACAACAATGTAATTTTTTCTTGACGGGTTATTTTGAGATTTAATCAAGTCCGCTGCCTTGTTGATGCCGCAGCAAGTGCACGTGCCCCACCATGCTGTTGTATTGCTGATATTAGTTATCAATCCCTGCTTATTGTTTGTTATATTGGTGAACCTGACTATGGAATCAGGGAAGGGAATTGTAGTTGAAGAAGAACCCGAACATGAATCTTTGTACCCAATCCCTGTATTGTCGGTGAATTCCACAAGTCCCGCCTTGTTTCCGGTTATATTAAAAATAGTGTTCACAAACTGTATGCTTGAATTTATGTAAATGTCCAATTTTCTTGCATCATTTTGGCAGACTGTGTTGTACCTGCAGCCGCATAAATTGGATGTGCCGTTATACCATATTGTTCTGTTATAATTCGAATACCCATAGTTTGGAGTAAACGAGTAAGACCCCCAAAGCCAGAATCCAAACCAGTAAAGGCACCCTTTTGAGTTGTCGAACTGCCAGCCATCCCAAGTCTCGCTTGTCACTTTCGAGCACCAGTCCATTGAGCCGCTTACATCGCTTACTAGCACAGCGTCTGCAGTTCCCCCAAAGTTTGTGGCATTCAGTATTCCCAATCTCAGAGGAATTGTTTTTTGTATTATGGAATTATAATCAAGAAGTGAATTTAGCGTGGAGTTTCCTAGTGTTATATTGATTCTTGTTCCGTTTGAGCTGCCCTGGTAAATCGTAGTATTGCCGAGCTTTAGGAATGTTGTATAGTTACTGGAATAATTCAGAAAAACTTTCAGGTTATTCAAGGTGTTGGGAGTGTATACCGAGGAATAAAGATTGATATTTCCTGTAATTCCGGGGAAATAATATTTGTCATATCCTGGGACATGGGTGTCATTGTAAGATGAGGTAGTATAAGCCACTTTAACGAACCCGCCTGCAATGTAGCTGTTTCCGGATGTGAAATTTAGGCTTATGGTGTTTTCTCCGGCTCTGAAATTTGGGAGATAAGCATTGCTTAAATTCCACTTGTCCGCAAGCATGTTCCCTCCGCCGCCTGAGCCTTTTGCGTAGCTTCCGGAGAAAACATTGTTTATGTAGAGATTGAAATTCCCGCCGGCATCAACTTCAATGTAGGAGCTGTTGAACGAGATAACATCATTCGGCAGAATTAATTTTTTTGTCAGGTTGCCGTCGCCTTCATAGCCGCCAAAATAAGCATAAGCGCTGGTTTTTTTGCTTTTTATGCCGCTGAGCAAAACTCTGGCAGTGTAGCCATCTGTCGGCTTTGCCTTTGCTATGCCGCTGATTATTTTTCTTGTTGAAACAAGGGATTTTGTTACCGGGATGTTTCTTGAGTAAATTTCCTCCCCATCAACCAGTACGCTGAATCCGTAATTTTTCGGTATGATATCCCCTGTCAGGTTTCTTGTGAAATTTTCTGCAAGCTCAATATTGTCATCGGCCCAAAAATCCCCGATTTGCTCGATGAGCGTGTTGTTTGTGTCCGTTATCAGTCCCGATGCAATAAGATTTTTCACATATTCATTGCTGACGTCATTGACCGTGATTGATGAGAAAACATCTACAATGTCTTTGGAGGCGTAATTTACATTCGTGGCCTGCTGCTCGTAGGAATAAAAGCTTGAGATAAGAACTATAGCAATTATTATTACCCCGGACGCCAGCAGCGCGTCGATTGTGAAAAACACTCCCTTTTTCATTTGATTTTTAAAATTAATTTTTTCATTGTTTTATTTGTGATTTTATATTTTTAATTTTCATAATTCGCTATTTTTGAATTGAATTTTTAAAATTATTTTTTATTCGATAAAATTTATTTTTACAATAATTGAATATTTTTATTATTTTATTTGCAGTTTATGTTTTATTATTGTTTTTAAACTAAAGATTCAAATTTATTGCCATACATAAACAATCATCTTGATTATTTTTGAGTTGTAAGTCAGGTAACGTTCAGTTTTCACAATATCCTTTGCACTTATTCCAGTTATGTTCACGGAACTGCATGTTCCCTCTATCATTGACTGGGCAGCATTCTGCACGACATCCAAAAAGTTTCCGTTGAAGCTTGAAACGTCAAAATCGCTGAAGAAGTAAACAGTGCCGTTGCCGTATTTCCATTTTGCAATTGCATTGTCATCAGTCTGGTTGAAGGTGGCTATCCTTACAAGGTTTGCCGCTTCTGAGTTATTCTGGACATAGTAATACTGCGAGAATGCCATGCTGTCGCCGACATTTAATGAAATCGCTGGGTCGGTGCTGTTCACTATTGCAGTACGCTGGCTTTGGGACTGGCCTGATTTTTTCTTGAAATCGCCGCCTGCCATCGCGTTTGTTGCCGGCGCTGCAAGCTCGCCGCTAACCATCAGTATGCCTCCCCTTGAGGAATAATTTTCCAGCTTGGCTTTGTTGTTATTGAATTCGCTGGCGCTTAACAGCGGATGCTCCATAACCAGAAAATCGTATTTGCTTAAATTGCTTGAAAGGCCCGATATATCATCATCGTAAATATCCGCTTTGAATGTTTGATTCATAAAATCCAGCATGAAAGAATCATCAGAGTCCTGATAATAATAAGCGCTTTTTATGTTGTAAGTAAGATTGATTAAGGGATAGCCTGAGCCGCAGACTCCGTTGATATTCAAAACTTCACCATTGCCGTTCACAAAATAAATAAAATAATCATAGGAAGTTGCGAATTTTTTTTTGCCCGTTGCGTAATTCAGCTGGTTAAGCCTCTTTAATTTTGTTGCATTTACTTTCTGGCCATCAGCTATTCCTACCCTTATCGCAGTCAGGTTGCTCCAGTCGCCGGGATATCCTTCGAGAACCAGCGATGAGGAGATTGATTTTGCATCTTTTAGCATCAGGTCAAGGCTTCCCTTATCCTCGTTCTGGAAATTGTTTGTGTAGCTAAAGTAGACCACCAGCGTGAAAGTGAACAGCAGCATCCCTATGGCGAAGTCCATGAACCATGCCTGCGATTTAATGTGCTTAATTGATATAAATAACACCCCCTGTTTTGTTGATTCTGTTCGAGCCCTTGCTCAGATTTCCAACTGAATTTGGGATGGTGAAGGTGTAGATGCTGTTTTTGGATTCAACGGTGATTGTGTAATTTTTTGTTGTCAGGGTGTAATTGACGCTGTTGTCCAGCTGGATTGGAATTGTAAAATCCCTCACATAGCCGTCTTCAACACTTGCGGCGATTAGGGCTTCCTTCTGAAGCTTCAGCGCAAGGTCTTTCACCGCGTCGCTTTCCCTCTGCACCCTGAAATCCTTTAGCTGGTCAAGGGCTGCTATTTCGAACCCTATAGCTATCAGAAAGGCCATTCCCACCAATATGAAAAATTCGACACTTACCTGTGCCCTAGAACCCATGCCGCACCTCTTTTTATTTTATGAATTTAATCCTAAAATTTTATTTTTCATCCAACGATTAACAAACGGGCCACCTTCATCGCTTTGCAGCGCAAGGTCGTTTCCGTTTATTATAATTATTTTTTCTTAATATGCAGTTGCTATTGATTTAATTTAAAATTAATTTGAAGTAATCTGGACAAACCCGTCATCGGCTTTGATGGTTATTATGTGAATTCCCTGCGATGTAGGAAGCGCGCCGCTCATGTTGACTGCAGAGACCTGCACAATGTCCGACAGCCCATTCTGCACTTTGATTCTAAAAACGACTTCCCTGTTTGACAGGCTTGTCGACTGAATCCTGTCCGGGAAATTAAACTTCAAAGTTGTCTGCGAGGGCTTTCCAAGGTAATAAACAGACTCTGACGCATCAACAATCTTTCTTGCAATCTGCATGGACTGGCTTACCGCAACGGAATCTGCCGTGTCAGCTGAGTAAGTGTAGTATATCATCAGCAAAGGGACTGTTATCAGCGCTGCGAACCCCATTACAAGCATATACTCGACGCTGACCTGCGATTTCAGAAACATTTTGTTCCGTTATTTTTTTCTGGCATTTTTCTTTTTTATTTGAGCCGGCTTTTTTGCCTTAACATTTTCCTTGTCTTCTTCCTGCTTCGGTTCGGAAGCCTGGACCGGAACGTCGGCTTTCTGCCCGGACTTCATAATCTGGCCTATCCTTTTTCCCACGTCCCTGAATCCGAACTCCTCGCTGATTTTTTGGGTCCTGAATGAAGTTATGATAAACGCAATGTAGGCAAATATTATGAAGATGTATTCCGGATAGGAGAGATATGTGGTCTGGCCGTCAAAAGTCCCGCCCACCTGGTAAATATCCCTTAAAGTCTGCCATACGGAGAAAGTCACGATGAACGCAAGGCAAATTGCAAAATTGTCCATGAATCTCCTTATGGAGCCGTCTGTTAGCTTATTCCTCGCCCTTGAAATAAGCAGAAGCGAGCCAATCCCAAAAATTACTGTTGTAATCCCTACTGCAGCTATATAAACCATTAACCTTCACCTCCCGTGTCTACCCTGAAATCAGAGAACTGCGTGAGCTCGTCAAGAAGAGACTGCTCAGTTTCCTTTTCCAGAGTTATGATTATTCCTTTTACTTTCCATTCGCGTATTTTACCGGCGAGAAAATGTATGAACCTTGCAACTGTGGCCTGCTTGTTGAATATAGACAGTGTATTTATCGAATCGAAAATCAGGAATTTATCGCCCGTCTGCAGGGCGTTTATCGCCTGGTCCATGGCAACTGAAATGTCGCTTAATTTTTCCGGGCTGCCTATTGTCAGGCAGTTTTCTATTTTTTTTGAGCCTTCAGGGCGTGAGGTGGCGTCAATGAATATCACGATTCTCGGGTCGATATTGTTGCTCTGCAGGTTTCTCTGAATCACTTCAAAGGGCTTGTTGAGCGTGACATAAACTCCTGGCACGTGCTGCTCATTTATAAGAAACCTTAACATGTCAATTGTGGTTTCATTGTAATTCTTTGCATCCACTGTCAATAGGAGCAGGTAATCCTTCAGGCTGCTTACCTCTTTTCTAAAAGTCTCTTTTGTCTCCAGCATACACACCACTTTTTTAATATACCATTCTAGAGCTATAAATATAAAGCTTTCGTATTCCAATACAAAAACTGGCTCTGTCCCAAAAGTCAGTTTTGCCATCTCAATTTGTGAGCATAATCAATTTACATATTAATATCTCAAGGAAATTGCAATGGGAATTGAGACTATTCTAGTTCACAATTACATGCGAACTGATGGCAAAACCGGGCTTAGGCGGGATTTGGGACAGAGCCATCAAAACCATAAGTCTTTTATATTAGTATATTTATAAACCAAACTATAAAAGAGGTTGATAAATTGGCAGAACTAATCAAGACAGGCACGCCTGGGCTTGACCAGATACTTAAGGGAGGTATTAGGAAGAATTCTTGCGTTTTGGTTACCGGAGCTCCTGGCACCGGCAAGACCCTGATGGCGCTGCAGTTCATCTACTACGGGGCGAAAGATTTCGATGAGAATGGGATTTTTATAACAACGGAAGAGAGTCTGGAAGTGCTGCAGCAGAGCGGAAAAAATCTTGGTATGGATTTGCAGTCAGTGGTTGACAGCGGAAAAGTTTTCGTCGTGCAGAAGCCAATTGCGACGCTGAAAGGCGGGATTGCGTCGGTTAAAGGGCTTCTTGATGCCATCAAAAAATACAAAGTCAAAAGAGTCGCGCTTGACTCACTCATATTCTTTGAATACCTTTATCCGAAGTTTAACGGCAACAAGATGGAATTCAGAAGGCAGGTTCTGATATTCATGCAGCAGATGAGAAGGGCTGGAGTCACTTTTTTGGTTGTTTCTGAAAGGTCTGTCACGGATTTTGACAGGATTGAGTATGACATGATGGATTTTGTGTTTGAGGGGATCATTATGCTTTCCCGCATAAGGAAAGGCTCTTATTTTGAAAGAGTTATCACGGTTGCGAAGATGCGCGGGCAGGACCACAGCCTGGACGTTTATCCTTTAACAATAGGGCCGGATGGGCTTAAAATTCTTTATGACCAGACTCCCTTTTCTTTGGTTGAGAAGGAAGAAGGGTTTAAGTAATTTTTTGAAGCAAATCTTAAATACTAATTCTTCAAATTTTATTTTTAGGGGGTGGGAAAATTAGGTTTATTTACTTCATAGCGCTATTCTTAATTTTCAGCGTAAGCGCCAGCGCAGATTGGGGAACTTATGAAAACGATTTGAGGAATATTGCAAATTCCAACGGTGCTGGATATTTCCCCCTTAAGACTGCGAATTTTTCCAACAATGATTTTGGAACTGATTTCCAGCCTTTGGCTTCTGATTTGGATAGTGATGGCAAGAATGAAATCATTATATTTTCAAACAATTCTTTGGTGATATTTAACCCGCAGCTGGAAATAAAATCACAGGCGAAAATTGGGAGCATCCTGGGGCAGCCAACTTTGTTTAATTTAAACGGAACGGCCAATATCATTTTTAATGCACGGCAGGATTCTGATCACTTTTTCGCTTACAAATTTAGTAATTCTGGATTAATCCAGAATTTTAACATCAGCCTGGGCAATGATGCAAATTTTAGCGGAATTAAATGCCTTAATTTGAACGGAACTGATATTTGTGTATTCAAAGACAGGAAAAATTATGTGAATATTATAGACATGAGCTTAAGAATTGACACTAAATACAATACTTCTGTTTACGATGAAGTAAGGCAAACAGTCCCGGCAATCGGAGATATTCATAACGACGGAAGATATGAGGCTGTGTGGTGGTTTAACGAGGATAACTCCAGCGGCTACGGGTTTCTGGTTTTCGATTTAAGCAGCAGAAGATTAGACACTAATTTTAACAATAATGGAATAGTTGACAATATATTTTCCCCGATGATACTTGGACCTTCACTTTACCATCAATTGTTTACCCTGAAAGGCCAGCCTGTTTTGGTGGATTTAAACAATGACGGAAAATTGGAGGTGGCTGCCAGCGTTTTTTATGATGATTCAGATAATCATGATAACAGGCTGGATTTATTCACTGAATTGCTGGTTTATGATTATAATGGGACAAAATTATTTTCAAAGTGCGAAACCAATCCAAATCTAAATGCGGGATGCAATTCAGGAAATTATCCGGGAAGGGAATTTGAAGGGACAAATCCATTCGTTCTTGATTACAACAAAGATGGATTTGATGACGTATGCTTCCTGAAGACAATAGACTTTTCTAATATGGGAATGAATTGCTACAACTATCCCGGAGACCAGATTGCCAAGGTTAAGTTGACCGCATCTCTTGATGGCGTTAGGGAAACAGCAATGGCGGCTGATATGAATAATGATGGAGAAAGGGAGATTATAACCTCAACTCATATTTATCTTCTGAACGGGACTTCAATTTTTGATTACAACAATTTGGGCAAATATCACCCTCTTGCTGTTGATTTGGACGGAAATGACGGGCTGGATTTATTATGGTCTAAAGATGGACAGGTTAAGATTTTTCTTGACAATAATAATTATACGATGGATTTGTCTGTTTCTGATATCAGTTTTTTCAAATATAATTCAACTCACGTCAATGTTACAGCTGTGATAAAAAATGATGGGCAAATTCAGTCAGATAATGTTAAAGTTATTGTGTATAATACTGAAACGTTTGATAATAATGTCGCTATTTTTAATATAAACAGGAATGGGAATGCGGCTTTCAGCTCAATCCTGCCTCTGAAAGCCCAAGAAAAAATCCTTGTTAGCGCTGATTATGACAATGAAATTTCTGAATCGGATGAAAACAATAACGATGCATACAAGACATTTTTGGGACTGCCTTATGTTTTTGT
>DATDYS010000049.1:0-12190 GCA_035288925.1 Candidatus Nanoarchaeia archaeon | reverse complement strand
AAGTTATGACGCAGGCATTTTTTCCATAGCAGCAGCAATGGCGGCAAATCGAATGCAGAGGATTTTTCCCATGCGAAGTGTGGGGAAAATCCTTTGTGAGCAGGATTTCACCAAGAAATCCGTGTTTGCCTGCCGTTATTGCTGCTGCAAAATGGTTTAAGTGAAACTTATCTTGAAAGAAATAAAGGAAAAAATGCCGAGTAATAATTCAATATAACAGTATATAACCTAAACTCCTTAGATTTTATGGTTATAAGGCTTAATTCTCTGGAATTTCAAGGCCCATAAGACAAAAATCCGTTATGACTGGCAGATAAGGAAAAGAAATCAGGAATTGAGTTTTTCCTGAAGCTCTTTATCCTGCTGACTAATCTTTCTTAAAAAATGGCCATACATGGCTTCCCAGTAGCCGCATTTCTCGTACCATGGAATGCGCCATTTCATTAAATCGCGGACATCATTCTGGAGCTTGTCCAGCAATTCTTTTCTTTCCAGCCATATTTCGTTTTGTTTCATTTAAATCACCTCAAATGTTTTTAATCTCCCTAAAGGAAGGAAATCAATGAAGTTTTCTATGGAATGGGAAGCTCAATTAATTTCCTGACTGTCCAAAAGAACATTTGAGGTTATGAAACTGAGAAATTGGCGGAAGATAAAGAATGGGCATAATACCGAATAAGATGTTAGAACTGAAAGGGCAGAACTTGGTATCAATAGCGGCTGGGAATTTTGCATGGAAGGTGAACTTGTTTCTTTTCCATATCGAAAATAACCACTGGACACTGGACATTCTCGCGTGAAATATATAAACCTCAGATGAATCATGGATTAATTTGATTAAAATGGATATTTCAGAATTGATAAGAAAAGAAGCGCTGAGAAGGGGATTAAGCCACAAAACAATAAGGACTTATAGGCAATGTGTCAGAAAGTTCTTCAATTGGTGCAGAAAGGAGCCGCATGAAATCAAGAAAGCCGATATTAAATCCTATCTCGACCTGATGATTGAGAAAGGGGCATGCGGCAATACAATTAATGTAAACTTAAACGCATTGAAATTTTTTTATGGCAGTGTTTTGCATAAGCGCTTAATGATAAATATAAGATACTCAAAAACTCCAAAATCACTGCCCATAGTTTTAACCAAAGAAGAAGTTGCAATGTTAATAAATTCTATAATCAATCCAAAGCACAAACTTATGGCAAAGCTGCTCTATTCTGCCGGATTGAGAGCAAATGAGCTTGTTCATCTCAAGCCGGAACATCTGGAAATAGAAAAAGGCTATGGGTGGGTGAGGCATGGCAAGGGCAACAAGGACAGGATGTTCATCATAGCAGAGAGTTTAAAGGATGAATTAAAGGATCACATTACAAAAGAATGTGCATCTTCAGATTCTTATATCTTTAGAGGATTCAATGGGCATCTCACCACAGCATCAGTAAGAGCTATAATTAAAAATGCTGTGAAGAATGCGAAAATATCCAAGCGTGCCCATCCGCACACTTTAAGGCACAGCTTTTCAACACATTTAATAGAAAACGGAAGCAGCGTTTCAGAAGTCCAGTCATTGCTCGGGCACAGCAGTGCGGAGACGACAATGGTTTATCTTCATATCGCCTCTCCAAAAATGGTTGGCACAAAAAGCCCGATTGATGGCCTGCAGATGAACTAAGATGCTGCTCGCAAAGGAGTTAAATCACTCTAAGAATTATGGTCCTTTATTTGTTTTTTAATATTTTTAATTATTTTTTATTCTTCATTTCTTCCGGCATCTTGTTCAGATCCATGTGAAAAAATTCCCAAATATGCCCGTCAAAGTCTTCAAAGCTCCTGCTGTACATCCACCCGTGCTCTTGCGCTTCTTTTGACTCAATGCCTCCGGCTTTGATTGCCTTATTTACCATCTCATCAACTTCTTTTTTGCTCTCAACTTGCAGGCCTAAAAGAACTTCTGTAGTTTTCTTTGCATCGGCAATCTCCTTGCTGATGAATGATTTAAAGAATTTCTCAACCAAAAGCATTGCAAAAATATTTTCCCCGATAATCATGCACGTTGCATTCTCATCTGTAAATTGCGGATTGAACTTGAATCCAAGCTTTGTGAAGAATTCTATTGTTTTCTCAAGGTCTTTTACCGGAAGATTAATAAAAATTTGTTTTGTCATAATTCAAGGAGTAATTTTAAAGTTTATAAATATTTTGAAAAAGTTTATTCAATCCAGGAACTCAATCCCAAGATGCTGCTCAATCTCTTTTTTCTTCTTGTCAGCTGATTTTTTCTTGTCAGAACCGAATATCTGTGATGATTTAACGCCGGTTACAATCAGCATTGTTCTAATAGTCTTTTCCATGTCCTTGTAAATCTGCGCCCCCCAAATCACACGGGCATCTTCATCTAATTTCTCGGTAATCGTTTCAACAACTTTTCTTGCTTCATCAAGCGTCATGTCTTCCCCGCCGATTACGTTAATCAAGGCGCCGTTTGCGCCTGAAATGTCAACATCAAGCAAAGGATTGGTAATTGCTTTCTCAACAGCTTCAACTGCGCGGTTTTCAGTATCGGATTCTCCAACTCCTATCAGTGCGACTCCGCCGCCTTTCATAACAGCGCGAATATCAGCAAAATCAAGATTAACAAGCCCCGCTTTTGTAACCAGTTCCGCAATGCCTTTGACAGCATTGGTCAATATTTCATCGGCAACCTTAAAGGCAGTATGCAGCGGCAATTCAGGCGCTAGTTCAAGCAATTTATCATTAGGAATAACAATCAAAGTGTCAGCCATCTGCTCCATCTTTTCAAGCCCTACAACTGCATTTTCATATCTTCTATGGCCTTCCATGGAGAAAGGCATCGTAACGACTCCTACAGTCAAAGCGCCCATCTTCTTGGCAATCTCACACACAACCGGAGCTGAGCCAGTTCCCGTTCCGCCTCCAAGCCCGCAAGTGACAAAAACCATGTCGCAGTTGGCAAGAGCTTTCTTGATTTCAGACTCATTCTCCTTTGCAGCCTCTTCGCCTAATCTTGGCTCAGAGCCCGCTCCAAGCCCCTTGGTCAGCTCTCTTCCTATCAGAATTTTTTTGTTAGCAGTTGTATAAAGAAGGTCTTGGGCATCCGTGTTGACGGCGATTGTTTCAACTCCCACAATGCCGACTTCAGACATCCTGTTGACAGTGTTGTTGCCCCCGCCGCCGCATCCGACAACCTTTATGGTTGCGCGCTGCCTTGCAAGAAGCTGCTCCAGCTCGGCGTCTATAGTTTGTATATCCTTGTCATTCTTATGAAGCTCTTTCCTGTCCACAGCCAGGAGCTTAGGATTATCATTGTGCATCTCGGCCTCTGTTGCTGCCTTTATTATGCTGTCCACCAAATCACCAATTTTTATTTATTATTCAAGAATGGTTAAACAATGTTCATAACTCCTATTTAAGCTTTTTTACTGAACTCAATGTTTTTCACTTCCGGAACGGTGTGACTGGCAATTTTCCTGAATTCTTCCTGGACCGGCTTGGGAAGCTCTGATTTTGTTTCTATTTTGGCACTATCGCCATTCAACTCTATATTTGCATCTTTCATCTGCAAATGAAGCCTCAACAGCGAATTTAATTTTTCCTTGCTGTCTTCAACAATCCGGTTTATCTTGACCTTGTAAACTATGTTTTTTCCAGCTAAAGGATGGTTAAAATCAACATAGCACCTTCCACCGCTTACGGTCCTCACAATGCCAAACATCCCGTCTATGTTCAGCTGCAGCCCAGGCACAGGCTGAATTTTCTGCTGCCTGAACTTGCTTGAAGGAATCATCTGGATTAATTTTGCATCTTTTCTCCCGAAAGCCTCTTCTGGGCCGAGATCAAACGTATATTCTCTGCCGGCTTCCTTGCCAATCATCTTTTCATCAAGCGATTTCAGGACATTATGCTCGCCTATGCAGATAATCACAGGAGAATAATCAGCCTTCTTGTCATAGGATCCGTGCTCTTTCGCAGTTTTTTCATCCGTGGTGTCAAATATAGAACCATCCTCCTTGATTGTGCCGGTATATTCTATTTCCACAAAATCATGATGTTTAACTGCTGCCATAAAAACCAAATTTTAGAACAAGCGGATTATTTATAAAGATTTCTAATGAGAATTTTAGAAAATATCGAATTGTCAAAATTCTCTTAGAGAACTTTGAATGAAATTGAACAAATAATTGATTTTTTAAAGTTCTTTAATCTTTTGTCTCAACGAACTCAACTATTTTTTCGACAACACCATTCGGATTTAATTTAGTGGTGTCAATAAATAAATTATACAGCTTTTTATCCAGATAATCGACTCCGTAGTACTGCTGGTACCTTTTCTTCTCGCTCTTTTCCCTTTCCTGTATTTTTTTTACCATTTCATTCAGGTTCCTGCTTTGCTCATGCTCCCTTTTGTCCTTAAGGATCCTTTCAGCCCTTACGTTATCGTCGGTGTCAAGAAAAACCCTGACCTGCGCATTTGGAATAAAGAAAGCAGCCAGCCTGCCGTCAACGACAAACTTATCTTTTGTTTTTCCAAGTGATTTTAGCCTTTCATCCAATTCAAAATCAATCGACTTGTCTTTTTCAGCGAGCTTGTTCAGCTCAATCAGGCTGATTCCCCTGTCAGAGGCCATCGCCCTCATCAAGTCACCTATGGAATAATGCTTCAGCTTTAGTTTTTCAGAAAGCAGTTTGGCAACCGTGCTTTTTCCCGAGCCGGCTTTTCCGGAAATTGTTACAATCATGTTTAACTGATATAGTTATTAGTATTTATAATTTTGTTTTTTGTATAACTTACGTGATAGCCGGTGTTAAAACCGTAAAGTTTATATATTATGTATGTTTTTAGCATACACATGGCTGTTAATAACATACAATTCACAAAGATTGAAATTCAGATAGCTAAATACCTGTTTAAGCATTACAGGGACAGGTATAACGCCAGGCAATTGGCTAGGATACTAAATATTAATCATGCCCATGCGAATAAGTTATGTAACATTTTAGCAGGTAAAAAACTATTGATTAAGGAGGAGATAGGAAACTCTGCCTTTTTTTCTTATGAATATAGTAACAAGCTGGCTATAAAACTTATGGAATATATATTAAGTTTGGAAGACCAAGAGTTTCCTAAATGGTTAAGTGTTTTATCTCATAGCCTGGACAAATTTAAGGGTCGCATTGAAATGGGCTTGGTTTTTGGCTCATCTATAAACTCCAAGGATTTTAACGATATAGATGTTTTACTTATGTATAGTGCTGAAAAATCCAAGGACATTAAAAAAATAAAAGATGAAATAAGAAAATCTGAACTAGTTGAAAAGCCAATAAGATATGTGGATATAGCTGAAAAGGATATTTTGCTGAATAAGGAAGACAAAATTTTTTACAGTATACTTTCTGAAAGCCTCGTATTCCATAATCCTGAAAAATATGCTGAGGTGGTAAGAAAATGCCGCAAATAGATGAGCATTTGAAATGGTGCCTGAAAGATCCAAAAAGGCTGGTAAAAACAAAGCCTGATTTGGCGCAAAATCACATTAAGAAATCTGAATATAATTATGGAATAGTGCAAACTCTTGAAAGGCTAAAGATATATGACTGGGCGTTTAACGTTGGCTTTTATGCTATTTATCATTGCTTTTTGGCAATTCTTGCAAAATATGGCTATTCATCTCGAAATCAAGCCTGCACTGTAACTGTTCTTCTTACTTTAATAAACGATAAGAAACTGGACTTTGATAAAGACTTGGTTACGCAATTTGACACTCTTGACGTTGAAAAGAACATTGCTAATCCCACTGTAAGAGAAAGCAGGGAACTTTCAACTTATGGCGTTGAAACAAGCATTGACTTGCAGCAATTAAAGAACATAAAAGAATTAACACTGAAAGTGCAACGAGAGGCTATCAGGGTGTTGGGAGAATAAAAAATAAAAATGAGGTATTTTTGAGTGTGCCTACGAATAATAATTGCGTATAACAAACATTTTTAAATCATTATTCCTTTTACCGGTTTATGAAGCAAAACCTTCTGGATAAGCTGAACATTTTCCTGCTCAAGAGAGGATTCACGATAAAAAACCTGACAAGGACGTGCTTCGACATTCTTGCGCGCAGAAACGAGCAGATTCTCTTAATCAAGGTTCTTGAAGACGCAAATTCCATCACAAGGGAATATGCGGAAGAAATGATGTCAATCGCTTCTTACATAGAGGCCTCCCCTTTGATTCTGGCTGAAAAGGCCGGGGACATGCTGGATGACAACATTGTTTATTTGAGATTTGACATTTATACCCTCAATTACGGCACTTTCCTGAACTGTGTCAGCAATAAATTCCCTTTCCTGAAAAGAAGCCAGGCGGGCCTGACTGCGTCTGTCGTCGGCAAAAAGCTGAAGGAGAAAAGGGAGGAGCTCGGATATTCATTAAACTCCTTGTCAAAAAAAATCGGCGTCACGAGCAGGATGATTGTCAAATACGAGAATGAAAATTCTGAAATAACAATCAACCGCGCAAAAAAGCTTTATGACCTTTTCGGTCATCAGGTTTTCAACGAAGTAAACATATTTTCACAGCAAAGCTCTCCGCACGGAAAATTTGAGACGGCAGTTTCAAAAAAATATGTTGAGCTGGGATTTGACGCAGCTGATACGAAAAAAACGCCTTTTGACATCATTGCAAGGAAAGGCAGTGAAATAATCCTGACTGAAGTCAGCGACAAAGTGAACCCGCAGATGCAGTCACTGTCTAAATTGCTGGAAGCGGACAATCTTGTCATTTTCAACAAGAAAAAGCCGAAGAATATACCTTCGCTTACAAAAAAAGAATTTATGGAGTTTGAAGAGGCAAACGAGCTGGTGAATTTTCTGAAGGAGTTTTGATTGTTTTGAAAGCCGAATAAAAAGTTTTCATTGGCAATGAACCTTTATCCTTAAGGGCAATATCTAAAAGAAGCTTCTCTTCTTAATTCATCATTAGTTTCAACGGTAAGAACGGTGTGAGGAATTGATTCAACACTTAAACCATATTTCCTTTTAGCAGATATATTAATCCTATCTAATCTATATTCCGCTCCTTTCTCTGCAGCAAAAGATTCAACAATTGGAATTATTAGGCCCTCTGTTTTGGGTCTGACAACAATTTTTCCACCTTTTCTATTCAGAAGAGATCTTTCTAAAGCGCGATGTAAACTATCAGTGTCCCTCATTGGTAGGGGCTCAAAAGACATGCTCCAATCATACGCTGCTGCCATATTTGGATGCTGACCACCATCTGCTGCAAAAATTTCTACAAAATTTCTACCTCTTCCATTCCTCCTAACTAACTCAACTAGGCCATCCGATAAATCAATGTAAGTAACATTACATCCAGCTCTTGACAATGCATATGGCCAATCTCCGTGATATCCTGCAAAGAATAAAACATCTTCACCAGAGGATAAACCTACCTTATCAAGCAAATCTTGATCTTTTGGTCTGGTTGCTTGATGTAATAATGGATAAATAAATGGAACTAGCCATCTAACTCCTTGTAATTCTTTTGCTTCAAACCACCCAGTATTAATTGTTGAATCCACTTAAATCTACTTAAATCCAATTAATAACATCACATTTTTAAACCTTTCTATTTTTACCTTTGTTAAGTAATGACAATTAATTTATTTTCACAAATAGAAATCTTTATATACCATTATTTTTATTTCTGCATAATAGGGCTGGTTATAGCAAAGAACACAAAAAGATTGAGCAATTGATGATGTTCTTTGCTTATTACGAACGGACAACTATTGTTCAATTATTTTTGTCTGCGAGTATAAGTAAAAAAAGAGGTTGATTGGGATGGCTGAAGAGGATGATGGCTTTGTTTCATACAAGAATATTTCTGACTTAAAGAAAGAGTTGGAGACTATTCAGGACAGGAAGGATGTTTCTCCCAAGGAGCTTTACGAGGCTGTTCACAGGTTGGCAGACACGGTAGGCGGAATGCTTGAGGTGTTCGGCGCAGCAGCGGAGCAGATGAAGCTTGAGGACAAAGGCTATGAGGCAGAGGCAAAAAAGCACGAGAATATAATTTCAAAGCTCGATAAATTAATTGACCAAAATAAGACGATTGCAGAGGGAATGGTTGCAATAGTTGAGCTCGTGAAGGAAAAGATGGGCAGCACGGAAAGAGAAGAACCGTCATTTCCGAAAGAGGACGCGGCTCCGATGTTCAAGCCCAAGCCCGAGCCAAAATCATTCCCAAAGCCGGAATGGAAGCCCGATACTTCAATGCAGAGGCCCCAGACAATGGGCTCAATGGCACCGCCTTCATTTCAGCAGATGCCCCAGTCGAATTTCCAGATGGCGCCGACAATTTCTCCGCCAGTGTCCCCGACTAATCTGGCGCCGCCAAGCACTGATTTTGGCATGCAGCTTCCTCCGATGCAGCCAGCCCCGATGCCGGATTTGGATTTTCCGGACGAGCCTTTTCCGCTGGATGATGATACTCAAAAGAAAAAGGGCATTTTCGGGATGTTCAAGAAGTAAATTTATTTTTTAGAATTTTTATAATTTTATCGGTCACGCTTGCACTTGATTGTTCAACGGCTCAGGGTGGGTGGAGGGCGGACAGGTTCACAGAGAGTGCGACAAGAGGGTTCCCTCCCTGAAAAGTTAAGTTATAATCAACTTAAAAATAAATAAATTAAAAATGCAAAACACAAAAGCAATGGGGAATTTTGCAAGGCACGTTTTTCTGATAAGCAAAGCCCATTCACAAAGGCAAAAGGCTGAGGATGACGTGAAAACCCATCTCGCTAAAATGAAGAAAGCAATCATCAGGATGAGCCTCAGCTATAATGACATTGACAGGCTGAAGGGCAAAATTAATACTTTAATTGACACGGAAAGAAAATACTCAAAATTCTTCAGGCCGGAGGACAGCCAGATTAAGGATTTGAGAGACAGGATAATCTCGCTCGAAAAGGAAATCCAAAACGAAAAGGAAGAAAAATACAGGATAGTGAGCGAGAACAACGATAGAATAAAGGAGATGTCGGATTCTCTCGATGCGGTTAAGCACAGGATGAGGGTTCTTCACATGGAAAAAGCCAAGAGGCAGCGAAAGCTGAGCATGCTAGAAAATAAAATAAGCAAGAAAATAGACAGAGATGAGTATTTTAGTTCTTGATTATAAATCCCTTGCCATAATCGTGTTTCTGCTGTTTAACTTTGCGCGCTTGCATGCTTCTGCAACCAACTGCTTGTTTTTCTCTTCAAGGGCAGTGTAGAACTCTTCCGCAACGCTGAGTGACTTGCCGTCTATCTTCGCCAGTTCCTTTACCTGCGATTTGACTATTATTGATTTGGTCATTATTTTATATTTTATTTTGTTATTAATAAGTTTTTTGTTTCCGAACTATTACTATTTTATTTTTTAACATATATTTCGGAGTATCACTGGACAAAAAACCCACTGGACATTTTCACATGAGATTTATAAAGGAGCTAGTCCATATAAACTTTCAAAATAAAAGAAAAAAGCCGCACAATCTAGCGGTACAGGAGCCTAAGAACCATTAAACACTGAATCATCGAAGTATATAAATCTTTTGTCACGGTCGCATAATCTGGAAGTGCGGGAGCCTAAGAACCTCCTGTCCGAAAGGAGTGACATGCGAGTGAGCTCGTTGCGAACTCGCTCACAAGTCACTCTGGGTTCAAATCCTTTGATGGATTAAAACCTCTTGGGTGAATGTCGAAAACTATAAGTTTTCGAGCACCTCGAAAATCTTCGATTTTCGTTGAATCCCAGCCGCGGCGTCTTATTTTAAATGTAAATTAATCAATTTCTGGGAAAATCCCGGTATTGCCGCACTTATTACACACAAACCTAGACAGAGCAAATCTTTGATTAACCTGCAAAGCAGACAAATCTTCTTTAATATCCTTACTTTTACATTTCGGGCAAATTCTTTTTTTAACCATAAAATTTAATCATGAGTATACCAAAACTTCAATTTATCTTTTTCCTTTGAGTCCAGTTTGCAGAATCCAAACCTGCTGAACTGCAAAATATCGCCGACTTTCAAATTTTTTACTAAAGGCTCTGCCAAGCCTTTTGCAACTTTCTTGTCCGGCATCAAAACTTCAACTTTAACTAATTCCTTCGAAACAGGAAGCCAATGAATTATTTTATCGCCGTGTGATTTGTATTTCTCATATTCAATTGAATCAAAAACAAGTTTATTTTTTTGTTTTTTAAAATTCAAACAATCCATTAATCGAATTAATTTTCCTTCCTTAAATTCCTTGAAATCTTTATCTGTAACATAAAACTTATCGTGCGTTTTGAATTTTCTTACGCCCCTTTCTTTTGATTCAGGATGCAGCTTTAATTCAACATTCTGCTCAGGGGCATTTTCAATTTTGATTTCTTTTGGGTTTTCAACGAAGAAATACCTGCTGCATTCCTTGTCAAGCAGCCTCCTGTTGTGCACAATCAAATCATCCCAGGTCAGGACAGATTCATTTTTGGTCAATCCCGTCGATAAAACAAAGTCTTTAATGGCTTCCGGCAAAAATCCCCTTCTCTTCAGGGCAACCAGGGTTGTCAGCGAAGGGTCATCCCATCCAATCAGCTGCTTTTTCTGGACCTTTTCCCTTATTATTCTTCCGGAACTCTCAACCCCTTCCATGTTGAATCTTGCAAACTCGTAAATTTTTGTTTCAGGAAATCCTGCCACCGTTTGTATCAGCCTCTGCAGCTCATTTCTCAGCTCAAATTCCTTGCTCCTCAGCCTGTGGGTCACGCCTTCAATTCCGTCCATTATGGAATTTTCAAAATCATACATCGGCCACACTCTGTATTTTTTCTTGTGCCGAGGATGAGGCTCGTCAATAACCCTAAATATTGCAGGATCTCTTAAGGTTGAATTCGGGCTCTGCATGTGGCCCTTTAGCCTTAAAATCATTTTTCCGGCTTTTGCATCAAACATCTCTTTCCAGAGCTCAAGGTTTTTATCGGGCTGGTAATACCTGTGCTCGCACTCAATTCCAACTTTTCTCATTTCTTTAATCTGTTCCTGTTTGCATAGGCAGATATAAGCATGATTTTCCCTGATTATCTTCTCGGCATACTGGTACATCTCTTCCATGTGGTCTGACGCATGGTCAACTTTGTCAGGCTTTATCCCAAGCCATTCATAATTATCAAGATGAATCTTGTAGAATTCTTCTTTTGCAAGCTCAGGATTTGTATCTTCAAATCTCAGGACAAATTTTCCGTTGTAATGCTTAGCCAGTTCATAATTGACAATTATTGCCTTGGCGTGCCCGATATGCGGGTATTTGCTCGGCTCCGGGGGAAAAGCCGTGACAACATCTTCCCCATCTCTTATATCCAAAAATGCAAAAATATTTTTTTCTTCCGGCTTTTCTTTTTTCTCCAGAAGTTCAGGGGCTATTTCCTGCAGCTTCTTTTCCTGCTTCTCCAAGCCTAATTTATTTATTTCAGAAATTATTTTTGCAACTTCCCTGCTTAATTCCTGCGCCTTTTCCTTCAGTTCAGGATTCTCGCCAAGAACTCTCCCTATGACTGCGCCAGGATTTGCCTTGCCATTGTATTTGACCGCGTTTTGCAGGGCATACTTTGTGACTGTTTGTTTTAATGAGGGATCCATATACAGATTGTTTATAGTTTGAATATTTAAAATATGCGATTTACCTATGAAATAGAAAACTATTTAAACAACTTCCCGCAAAAAATGCTAATCACAAAGGCTAAGGGGTTTTTGTTAAATTTTCTCCCTTGATATAGGGGACAATGGGCAGGAAAACTTCTATAATTCCAAAGGCAAGCGCTGCAAGGATTCTGATGAAAGCAGGAGCCAAGAGAGTATCTGCCGATGCAACCGACACATTCTCAGAGGTTCTTACAGACATTGCTTTGAAGATATCCACCAAAGCGTCGCAGATATCCAAGCATGCCGGCCGCAAGACAGTGCACGAAGGCGATGTAAGGCTGGCGGCAAAACACTAAGACCCCTAGTCCACTTTTAAGAAAATCTTTTAAACAATAGAATTTCTCACACGTTAGGATTGGATGGGCTGGTAGTTAAATCCGGCATAACGCACCCATGGCATGGGTGACTCTGAAAAACAGAGCCCATTAGGCTCCGGGTTCAAATCCCGGCC
>DATDYS010000048.1:0-5116 GCA_035288925.1 Candidatus Nanoarchaeia archaeon | reverse complement strand
TCTTTATAATCAAAGTGGGTAAACCTTCTGATTGTCGCTTCAACGCCACCAATGGCCGTAATGCTTCCCCTAAAAAGCGATTTTATTTTTTGAGTGTAAACCATCAGTGCCCTTTCAGGAACTAAAATATTTTCCCTCTGCTTAAGCATCGGAGTGTAATTTGCAAGCATTGAATCCAGCAATCCAGACGTGATACAGAAAAAATATTTTGGCTTCCCACAAATTTTGTAATCTTCATCAGATATAGGCTGTGCAATTATCCCAACTTTGTACCCTTTCTTATCCAATAACCTTGCAATTATCGTCATCCCGCTGAGAGGATGGTCATAATAAGGGTCGCCTGTAACAAAGACTACATCAAACTCCTTGAAATTTTTGTAATACTTTTTCCCTTCGTTTAATGATGTCGGTAAAAATTGCTTATCCATGTGCTTTAGTAAGAAAGCGGTGTTTAAAAAGGTAAGGATTGAATTGATATTTACACAATCCCAAAATCCTTGACGCAGTTGTTCACCAGCTGCTGGCAGTTGTCAAGCATGTCCCTAAGGCTTTTGTCCTGCGTGGCTGATTTTATCTGGCCTAATTTGTCCATTATTTGGCGGAAAAACCTTATGACATCCCCTTCGAGCAGGCTCACATGGCCTAGAATTTTAAATAAGTCTGTCCCATAATAGCACGGATGCACTAATGATGTCAGATTGTCAATTTCCCTGAATTTTTTCTCCCTGTTCAGGAAATGGTCAGACCATATCTTTCTTTTCAAGTCATCAATTGCCCTTGAATGGAACCTTTTGTAGTACTCCGTCCTTTCCCTTCCCTCATAGCAGATGCACGCAACAATCATCAGCATCTGGTACTCATTAAGTGTTTTGTAAAAGTCCGTCCCGAAGATTTCCCCGAGGACAATTTCATCGGAATAAATGTTCGCGGAAAACTCGCCCTTTTCCGTCAGTGAATTGCCGGCTACATAGCCCATTTTCTCAAGCTTTTTCTTGTGATTGTGGAATGCGCTGTGGCTGACGAAATTCTCCCTTTTCTTGAAGTCTTTTCCATACCTTTGGAATGAATGGAAGCTCTTGCTTAAGATTTCGCCAATTTCTTTTTCATCATGCTGCTTTATCAGGTTCAGGACCGTGTTGACCGAAAGCCTGAACTGTGATTTTATCGGGGTTGTGTCGGAATGAATAAGTTTTTTTACTTTTTCATACTCGAAGAATTTCCTTTCAATAGTGATAAACACAAAGCCCTCTGTGTCAATTCCCCTTCTGCCTGCCCGTCCGGCAATCTGGAAATATTCTTTCGAGTTCATCAGCCTGAACGAGACTCCGTCGAATTTTCTCAGCGACTCGAAGCAGACGCTTTTTGCCGGCATGTTGATTCCGACGGCAAATGTCTCGGTTGTAAAGAGGACTTTTATAAGCCCTTTCTCGAACAGTTCCTCGACGATTTCCTTCAGTATCGGAAGGATCCCGGCGTGGTGGAATCCGATGCCGTACGGCAGCACCTGCCTCAGAATTTTTGTTGATTCAAGCTTGTTGATGTCAGGATTTGAATTTGCCAGCTTTGTCCGGATAAAAGTGGATATTTCCGGATTGTGCCGGAACAAATTTGCCCGTGAAAGCCCCATTGCATTTTTCTGGCAGCCCTGCCTTGAAAAGCTGAAGAAAAGGCACGGCAGCTTGTCCATGATTTCCTTGATTAATTCAACGGGAGACGGCGATTTGTGCCGGGTCCTGATGCGCTTTCCCATCACTTTATTGTAATCGGGAACATCCATGTGGGCCTTTAAATTTTTTAAGTCCGTGACCCCTATTTCCGCGTCATAAAAATTGACATGCAGCGGAACCGGCCTTTCATCGTGCCTGACCACAACCACTTCATGCTCCTTGATTGCCTCAATCCAGTCTGCAAATTCCTGCGCATTGGGGATTGTCGCCGAAAGGCATAAAATCCTGGTGTTTGGCTTTGAGAATATCACCGATTCCTCCCAAACATACCCTCTCTCAATATCGTTAATATAATGTATCTCGTCGAATATGACATAGGAAACTTTGCTTATGAACGGGTCGTTGCTTAATACCATATTTCTGTAAATTTCCGTTGTCATTATCAGAATCAGGGCATCAGAATTTTTTTGCATGTCTCCTGTAAGTATCCCGACATTTTCTTCGCCGTATGACCTGCAGAATTCCTTGTATTTCTGGTTTGAAAGCGCTTTTATCGGGGCCGTGTAGATGACCCTGATTCCCTTCTTAAAATCCCGGTCAATGATAAAATCCGCAATCAGCGTTTTTCCGGAGCCCGTAGGAGCTGAAACTACAACTGACTTGTTGTGCTCAATTGCGTTTATAGCATCTTCCTGAAATTTGTCTAAAGTTAATCCTTTGTATTCCATAATAGGCTTGAAACTAGGAGGGATTATATAAAATGCACGCAAAAATTAAATTTAGGGCAGGGGTCGGCTGTTTAGCCGCTCTTTTTCTTTATTTTAGAATACGGCTCAATGTGAATCAAAACATTTGAAATTCTCGGGTTGGAATTGCAGACAGCGCTCTTGACTTCATGCCCTATTTCATGCCCCTTTTTAACAGACATGTTTCCGTCAATCACAACATGCAAATCTGCATAATAATCAAATCCCACTTTTCTTACGTAGCATTTGTCCAGTGCCATGACTCCTTTTACGGAGCCTGCGGTTTTTCTTATGTTCTCTTCAACAGATGGGTGCGGCGCCTCGTCCATCAGCTCTCCGATTGCGGGCCTTATGAGCCTGAAAGCATTAAAAATTATTATTGCCGAGGCAAGAAGGGCAGCCCAGTCATCAGCGCTTTCGTACCCCTTTCCGCCAATTAATGCGATGGAAATCCCAATAAAAGCAGCCGCTGAAGTTATTGCATCGCTCCTGTGGTGCCATGCGTCTGTTTTTACGGCGGTGCTCTGCGTGGATTCGCCGACATTTATCACAAACCTGAATAAAACTTCTTTTGTCAAAACTACTACAACAAGAACCGCAAGCGTGAATGATGCAGGCGCATGGTGGGGAACCCTTATTTCCTTGATGCTTTGGACAATAATTGTAATTGCAGCGCCAAAAAGCATGAGAGCGACAATTGTGGCTGCCATAGGCTCCGCTTTTCCGTGCCCATAAGGGTGGTCTTCATCTGCCGGCTTTGAAGCAATATTCAGGCCGGTCCAAACAATCAGCGAGCTCAGAATATCGGATGTTGATTCAATTGCATCAGCAATCAAAGCATAAGAATTTCCAAGGAAGCCAGCAATGCCCTTTGTTGCCGCGAGGACTGCATTGGCAGCTATTCCAATAATTGTAGAGCGCATACCCTGCGCAATAATCTGCTTTCTTCTTTGTTGGTGTGATTTCATTGAATGTGGTTAGGGAGGCAAGTGATTTAGTGCATTAATAAACGTTTCTAATATCGTAAAAACCTTAACCTTTAAAAATGCGATATAATTCTAACTTATTGCGCTCCCATAGTGTAGAGAATTAAGAGTTCGCACAATCCGGTCAAGCACCTCGGATTCTCGATCCGGTGACTCGGGTTCAAATCCCGATGGGAGCATTATACTACTATGTGATTTGGAGGGGATAAATATAAATACTACTTCTACTTATAGTTTTATAGGTGAGAAATCAAAAATGGGAATAAATGTTGATATGGAAGAAGTAGTAATTGACCCTTACAAACAGAAGCAGACCTATAAGAACTGGGATAAAAAAATTAATTCTATTTCTGCTGATAACGAAAAAATTATTGTTAAATATCTTGACGATATGAGAAATGGAATTAATCTAAATCCGAGAGCTACAAAAGGCAAAAGAGGTTATCATAGACTGAACAATCAAAAGCACAGGTTAAAAAGAATATCAGAACTTTTAGAGCAGCATTACAAAATATACAATATTGCACCGAAGAAAAAAGAAGAGTTGAAAGAGATAGAATTCAGCCTGAGGTATTTATTTGAAAAAATGGAAGAGGGCGGGATTGTCAAGAAAGATGGCAAGAGATACACTTCTATAAGGGATTACATTAAAGGAATTAAGGCCTTTTGGCACTGGTATATGGTTTATATGAAAAGGGAGCATGAAATACTTATTCCGGATGTAACAGAATATTTGACAATAAAAGAAGATAGAAAACCACAATTTGTTTATTTTGGTCACAAAGGGGGCATGAACGCAGAAGAAGGGTTCAAGAAACTTCTAAATGCAGCCAAACCAGAATACAAGCCATTAATGGCAGTTTTATTTGATAGTGGTATACGGGTAACGGAGTTCTTAAACATAAAAAGTAAGGATATTGCTGACATTAAAGGAACTCCTTATTTATTGCTCACTATAAGAGAAGAAACGAGCAAAACTTTCGGCAGGGAAATAAAACTTATGCTTAGCTATGAATTGTTGAGAAACTACCTAACTGAGAATACGTTCAAATCAGATGATTTTATTTTTCCAGTGAATGCAAGTGTTACAAATCAATATATCAAAAGACTAGGGGAGAGGGTACTTGGGAAGAAAGGAATTACAATGTATGATTTCAGGCATAATTCTGCTTGCTATTGGCTTCCAAGGTACAAGAGTGAAAGTGCCCTAATGTATAGGTTTGGCTGGAAAGATAGCAAGATGATTCATTATTACACAGAGCTTATGGGCATGAAAGATACAATACAGGAAGATGACCTGATGATTGATGTTACTAAATCTGATTTGCAAAAGGCGCTTGACAATGAAAAAAAGCAAAGACAGCTAGTAGAGGAAAGAATGAAGGCTCTTGAAAAAAGTCATATCAAAATTGAGGAATGGAAAAAAGAGATAAAGAAAGAACTCCTGGCAGAAGCACTTCAAATGGTAAGGCGAGAAGTTACTTAAGATGCCCAGCATTAATTTTTATCCGAGACAGAAGCCTTAATTTTAAGATAAAAGAAATTAGGATCTTCATCTATTATCTCAATATCACAATTTCTCTTGAATGTTTGTATTATCTTGCCATTACTGTTGTTTAATGTCGGAGAGATAAATGATTCGAGTTGCGGGTCTATGTTCTTTATGGTCTGATTAAGTTCAAATATTTTATTTAAGATGAAATCATAATAGGAACTC
>DATDYS010000047.1:0-2578 GCA_035288925.1 Candidatus Nanoarchaeia archaeon | reverse complement strand
TCAATCATTATAGAATGCTCTGCCTGCGCTACAATTCCTTTGCTCGTTTCGACTAATGGAGGAAACTGGTGAATCATTCCTAACTGGGCTAATTCCCGCAGCGCAAAATTTGCTTTCGCCCCAAATTTCCTTGTCAGCCATCTTTCTGCAAAAGGCAAGTTTTCATAGCGTTCAATCTCTTTTATAACTTCCCTGGTTATCGGGCTTCTGACATTTCTTTTATTTTGCATCATAAACACGGTTGGATGCCCTCTTTCCCCCACTATTCCGGCGCCTGCCGTTGAAAATGGCTCTATGGCAAAAGTCATACCTTTAGTTAATTTTGTTTTGTCGCCGTTATCAAAATTCGGCAGTGTCGGGCTTGTGTGGATATCATACAGCCCCAAGCCGTGCCCTGATAAGTTTCTTACAGGATTAAATCCGTAACTTTTGATTGTATCCTGAATTGTTTTTCCGATTTCCCTTAATTCAGTTCCGACATTTACGATTTTCAAAGCTTCTTCCAATGCTTTCTGTGCTGCTTTTACTAAATCAGAATATTTCCCGGACAAATCAATCGTATAAGCTGTGTCGCCGATTGCGCCGTTTACGTGGACTCCCAAATCCAAACACACTACCTGACTTTCAAAAGTTGTTGTATCATCTTCAACCGCACAGAAATGAGCGGCAATATCGTCGCATGAAATCTGAACTGGAAATGCCGGCTTTCCGCCTAACTCGAAAATCTTTTTTTCAATTAATTCTGTAGTTTCAAGCAGAGAGTTTCCTTTTTTGATTAACAATTTGCCGTATTCAATAGATTCTGCGGAGATTTTACCGGCTTTGATGAAATTTTGTTTTGTTTGTGAGTCCATTTTTGCTTATCCTAAGGAAAACCTCCATTTTCCGGCACTAGCCCCAGCATAAGGTGGTGATTTGAGATAATGCATCTTTTTCAGTTCCCCCAATCCAATTTTTCTTTCTTGCTCTCTTAAAGCCCAGTATATCACAGATGAGAATCTTTCTACCCTGCCTAACATGTACATGGCCTTATCAAAATCAATTTGCTTTTTAACATAAAGGTAAAGTGTATTGTTCTCCCTTTCCATATTTATAAGTACATCTTGGCAGTATTTTTCTGGGTCGGCCCTAAATCGCTTTATAGCATCAAACATTGTGAATGTGGTTATTTCCGGCAGGGTATAGTTGGGATCATAAAGCTGGCCTTCTCTTTGAATGGAGGTAACTATAAGCACTGAAGTTCTAATTGCAGTTTCCCTTTCTTTGACATTTATCCTGGGGTTGTCCCTAAGAATTTCAATCAGCTTGCCAATCTCACCATTAGCATCCACCTGCATGCATGCGCGCTGGAAACAGAACTCATCTTCAAATTCAAATAATATCTCATCGAGAGTTTCCTGCTTTACTTCTGGAAGACCCCCCGGAACTAAAATCTGAACCATCAAGAAATGGTTTTGTAAATCCTTATTTAAATCTTATGGGAGTCTAATGTGCAACAAGTATTTCTTTTTTCTTGCTGGCTTTATTCATCGCTTCAGCAATAAGCGTTTTTTCCAGTTCTATTATTTTTTGCGTGACTGGGTTTTTTACATTTAACGTATATAACCTTGTTTTTCCAAAACTTCTTGTGACTTTTACTATTCCATGCTTTTCTACCTCATTCCAGTAATTGAATAATGAAGCCCTTGAAATGTCAGCGCCTTTAGAAATATCAGACTTGCTGAAATCCATGCCCTTATTTTCCAATAAAAAGTCAATTATCTTGAATAGAGGAAGTTCTCCGGTCAGGTTTAACGGTGTTGATTTGTTTTCCACGGGTTTCTCCAAAAATGGACAAGTTAAAAGAAAATTTTTTCATAAACTATTTTTTTATTTTGTAAATATACTTACCAATGTTTTCTCTATTTCTTTTATTTTTTCGTCATTAATTGATCCTGCCTTGTAAGAGATAAGCGACTTATCCGCTGTAAACAACTTGTTTGGGCGAATCATACTGCTGTGCGGAAGCTTGCCGTTTTTGAAATCTTTTGCTTCAGGAGAAATAGAATAGCTGTCATTGCGGGCTACGCTGGTTATTTGTGCAACGATTTGGTCGTCTCCAGTCAAACTGGCAACTATTATTGCAGGCCTTTTCTTCGAAGCGGTCAAATCAGAGAATGGAAATGGGATAACAACAACGTCTCCCTTTACAAGCCCTTCCATGCCTCTTCATCCTCTTTACTTAGCCAGTCTTTGGCAAGAGATCTTTCACTGGCAAAAGCAGCAAACATTTTTTCATTCACTTGGTGCAAAGGCCGCAATTCAACTCTATTCTCAAAGGCAAGAATTGCAATTTTTGTTCCCTCTTTGAAGCCTTCAATATCCCGAATGTCTTTTGGCAGGGCTATCTGGCCTTTGCTGGTTATTTTTGATGTCTTCATTTCTATTAATGGCATATTAATCACCTTTCTTAATTGTAAGAAAAGTAAGAAACTATATAAATGTTTTGGTTTGTACAAAAGAAAGCAATAGTGTTCATAAACAAAGGTTATAAGAATTACGTATGAAAACAATCATAAAGTTCGCCATAACAGGGTTA
>DATDYS010000046.1:0-4736 GCA_035288925.1 Candidatus Nanoarchaeia archaeon | reverse complement strand
CAGATTCTTCCTTCTATTTTGTATTTTTGCGCGCCGAAGATAGATTTTTTTATGCTGTATTTCTGGTCGTCTCTCATTTTTGGATTAAACTTTCCCGGATACGCTCCAAGCGGGCATAACAGCACATTTTCCTTTTCGCCTATGTCAACCGCGTACTCCAACTCTTTCAGGAGGTTGTTCATGGTATTTTGGATTGTTTCATGGGGATAACTTGCGATTTCAATTATGTTTCGTGAAATCTCTTTTTTGAGAGTAAGATTTTTGTCACTCTTTGCGCGCTTCAAGAAATTGTCTGCACTATTAACAATACATCCCTTTTTATTTATAGTGAACATCTCTACTTCAAACCCCGTCAACGACTTCTTCAGCGGCCTTTTTGCCGGATTTTCCATAGTCTTAATTTGTCAATTCGTGTTATAAAATGGTGAGTATACTTCAGGATACCAAGAAACCGGTCCAAAATAAAAAGTTATTTATAGAATTTCCTTCTGTTCTCATTCATGCTTCCAAAAATTGAGGATTATGGGCAGTTTATCGGAAAAGGAAAGGTAGAAGATATAAAAAATTTAGCAATGAAATTGGAAGGCAAGCATATAGTACACGTAAATTCCACCTACTTAGGCGGAGGGGTTGCGGAAATTCTAAATAGCATGGTTGTGCTGATGAACCAATTGGGCCTTGATACAGACTGGAGGCTTCTTAAAGGCAGCCATTCTTTTTTTGATGTCACAAAAAAATTTCACAACGCCCTGCAAGGCGAGAAGGTAAGTTTTACGGAGAGAGACAAAAAGATTTATCTTGACGAGCTTGAAAGAAATGCCCTGATGCTTCATTTCCGCGAGCATGATCTGGTCTTTATCCATGACCCGCAGCCTCTCGGGCTTATTAAGTTTGCAAATAAAAGAAAGCAGCCGTGGATTTGGAGGAGCCACATACAGATAAAAAATGCAGACAGGAATGTCTGGAAATTTCTCCATAATTTTGCAAGCCAATATGATGGCGCTGTTTTTTCACTCTCAAAATACAGGAAAAGAGACTTGAATATTCCGCAGTATTTTGTAGCCCCTTCCATAGACCCTTTGTCGCTTAAGAACAAGGAATTAAGCCAAGGGCAATCTCATAGGATTTTGTTGAAAGAGGGCATAAAAGTTGACAAGCCAATTATAACACAAGTTTCAAGATTTGACAAATGGAAGAATCCTCTTGGAGTTCTCAGGATATTCAAAAGAGTCAAAGAAAGAGCTGATGCAAGGCTCGTCATGATTGGAGATATGGCAACAGATGATCCTGAAGGGCCTGAGATTTACAACAAGGTCGTCAAAGAAGCTGGAAAAATGAAAGATGTGCATATCCTTACAAAGAAGGATGACTTGCTTGTGAATGCACTGCAAAGGGCATCGCATGTGGTACTTCAAAACTCAAAGAGAGAAGGTTTTGGGCTTACGGTTTCAGAAGCGCTTTGGAAAGAAACACCTGTAGTCGGAACAAGAACAGGCGGGATTCCGCTCCAGATTATACATAACAAGACTGGAGCTTTGGCAAGGAATGAAAGGGAAGCAGCTGACTGGTGTGTGAAGTTACTAAGGGATGATAAGCTGCGAACTCAAATGGGCATTGCTGGAAAAGAGCATGTAAGGAAGAACTTCCTGATTACGAGGCACCTTTATGACTACATGAAGATAATCGAATACTACACAGGAAATATAGCAGATGATGTTTTAGGAGCTGCCAAATATCTGAAAAGACTGGTGCTTCGTTAGAGTTCAATACTGCCTAAAATTGAGACAATAATTAAGAAAATTTATTATAATAGCTCTTCTATTACTTAAAAGTAATAAAATTAATTAGTGAAATGCTGTGCATTTTAAGCCGCAATGAAAAAAATTATTGCAATAGGGGCTTGCTTATCTCTTGGTTTAGCTGGAGAGCTAAATTCTGTGGAATTAATTCCAAGAATTCCACCTATATCAGCATATTCTGCCTTAATTGATGATAAACCTTTGGAAGCCAGAATAACAGCAAACTGGACAAAAATTCCATTAGTCGTTACAAGACGTGATATAGAAAGTGATGGATTTTTCTGGAGGAACACTTACTTTGACGATTGGGATTTTCTCCCAGAAGAATTAAGGCATAGTGGCATTGAAAAAATGATTGAAAAATATGGTCATCTGATTTCCGACAACACACAATGGCAGTGCATGACTCATAATGACTGGGATTATATCCCGCCATTAATCAGGGCGATGGCATACATGAAAATGGTAGACTATTGGTCGGATTACCACAGAATTGGCAATAAATTTGGGTTTGACGCAAAGCATCTCGCAGATATTGTTAAAGCAATAGTAATGACAGAATCGTGGTTTGAGCATCGCGGGCTTACGGTAAACAAAGACGGAACAAGGGATTTAGGGCTTTCCGGAGCAACAGACAGCACAAGGAAGGCAATGCGAAGAATTTATGGAATAGGGATGGAAGATGATAACTATTTTGACCCATTCAGGGCAGCCAAAGTTGCCGTGCTTTGGTTTGATAGAATGTTGTTAGAATCTAAAGGAAAAGAAGAGTTGGCAATCAGAGCTTACTATCGGGGCATTTCAAAGGCAATGCAAGGTGAAGGCATTGATTATGGCAAGAGGGTGTACACTTTAAAAAATAATTACATAACCAACACAAGCTGCCCCACTATGCGGTTTTTGCGCAGCACTTTGGAGCGCCATCAAAAGGCGGATAACTGATTTTAGCAAAAATAAGGGGATTCACCCAAAACTTATCTTATTGTTTTTGAACTCCTGCAGCAGGGTCTCATAAAAATTTGAAACGATGTTTTCTTTCCTCAAAATGTCCCAAATCCAGAACCAGACTTGCAATGTCACCCTGTCCTTGTCCACGTGCTGTATGAAAATTTTTGGCTCAAGCACGCTGATGTTCTTTGGCATTACGAAGAATTTTTGTATTACGCTGAACTCCTTTTTCGGCACATGGGGCAGAATATTTGGCTCCTCACGGAGTATCTTATTTATTATATCTATTGCTTTTTGGTAATTTAAATCATTTTTAATATTAATATCCAAATCAACCCTGATGAATTCCCCCTGGCTGTAATTTATGACGCTTCCCGTGACAAATCTTATATTGGACACTATAATGATTTTCCCGTCCAATGACCTCAAAAATGTCTTCCTGAGCATGATGTCCTTAACAATGCATATGGCTCCGTCAACTTCCACTATATCGCCTTCACGAAACGGCCTTTCAAGCGATAGGACAATTCCAGCAAATACATTCTGCAGGACTGGCAGCATGGTCAAAAGAAAGGTTATCCCCAAAATTCCCAATGCAGCTAAAAATGCAGGTATGTTAAAATTAAGGATTTTTTGAAAAGCAAAATAAAAGCCTACAAAATAAATAGAATACATCGCTGCTCTTGAAAGTGCTTTGTAAAATACCGGCTTTGTTTTATTTCTAAGAAACCTAACTATCAAGAGCCTCAGGATATTGCCCAAAATAACAGAAAGTATAACTACGAAAATAAACAAAAGGAAGTTCTGAAATGAGACTTCCCCAAGCAGCTTATCGGTGTCGACTATTGCCATTTTAATGTACGTTTAGCTATCAGCATTTCCATAATATATCTTCCTGACTGGCCATGAAATTTCAATTCCTTCCTTGTCATAGGATTTCTTTAATGCTTTAATGAATTCATGCGTCACAAGATATTTATCAACGAAAGTCTGGACTCTGAGTATTATTGAAAAATTTATATTAGAATCCCCAAACGTATGGTATCTTATAAATGGCTCAAAATCTCTTACAGCCCCTTGCACATTTTTTTGTATCTTTTTTGCAGCTTCTATGGTTACTTTTTCCACTTTTTCCAAATCAGAAGTATAAGCGACACCACATTGTATTACTATGCTCATCTCTGGAACCGGCAAAGAGTCATTTTTTATAATTGATGAAGCAATTTTTGAATTCGGCACTATAACCAATGTATTTGGCAAAGTCTTTATTCTGGTGGAGCGCCATCCGATATCTTCAACATAGCCGCTAATGTCTCCTTCCAGTTCAATAAAATCTCCGATATTTATGGGCTTGTCAGAAATAATATGCAATCCTGCAAAGAAATTTGAAAGAGTATCCTGTAAAGCAAATCCAATTGCAATGCCCCCTATCCCCAATGTCGCCACCAATGGAGTTATCTCGACATTAAAATGCTTTAAGAGTATTATAAGCCCGATGAAATAAACAAAGACATTCGCTATTTTTATAACGAGCTTCGGCATATTCTGAAAGGCAGGATTGACAGAAATCCATTTTTCCATCGCGACTTTAGTGAGCCGATGCAGGACAAAAACAGCCCATAGCACGCCCAGAACAAAAAATAGGTCATTCAGGATTTCTATGTACTGTCTTACATAATCAATCTGCAGCAATGAAAAATATATTCCAATAAGGACAATGATAATTACAAATGGTCTTTCTAAAGCTGCAAGAAGTCTGTCGTCAATGTCAGTTTTAGTTTTTTTTGTCAGGGTTTTTATGTACTTGTTAAAGATAAAATAGAATAGCTTAGCAACTACGAACGAGCATACAATGCCAGCTATTGCAATGATGATTTCGATGTTTATTATGTTATTATCCAATACCATTTTAATTAAAAACTACATCCTTAGCTTTTCTATTATCTCAAGAATGCCCTCGGTTGAAGGCTTTTTAGTGACTTCGTCCGC
>DATDYS010000045.1:0-5850 GCA_035288925.1 Candidatus Nanoarchaeia archaeon | reverse complement strand
ACAAGCTACGATGCAAAAGATATCCAGGTTTTAGCGGGCTTAAGCGCCGTTAGAAAGCGGCCGGCGATGTATATCGGCTCCACTGATATAAAAGGACTGCATCATCTTGTCTATGAGGCGGTTGATAATTCTATAGATGAGGCTCTTGCAGGCTTCTGCAGCAAAATTGATGTGACAATCAAGAAAGACGGCTCTGTGACTGTAAGCGACAACGGAAGGGGAATTCCGGTGGACATACATCCTAAATTAAACATGTCTGCGGTTGAGGTTGTAATGACCAAGCTGCATGCCGGCGGAAAATTTGACAATAAAATCTACAAGGTCAGCGGCGGGCTGCACGGTGTCGGCATTTCCGTGACAAATGCGCTTTCAAAAGTTTTAATCGTCCAGGTCAAGAGAAACGGAAAGCTATACGAGCAGAAGTACGAGCGTGGAAAGGCGGCAAGCCCGTTGAATATTGTCGGGGAAGTTGATTCGAAGGAAACAGGAACTACAATAAACTTTTTGCCGGACAATGAAATTTTTCCTGTAACTGAATTTAGTTTTGATATTCTTTCAAGCAGATTAAGGGAGCTTGCATTTTTGAATAAAGGCATAAGGGTAACTTTGGAAGATGAAAGGGATGGCAAGAAGCACGAATTCCATTATGACGGCGGAATCATCTCTTTTGTTGAATACCTAAACAACAATAAAAACCCGCTGCATAAAACAATTTATGCCATGAAAGAGAAGAACGGCATTCAGTTTGAGTATGCGTTGCAGTATAATGACGGGTATCAGGAGAATGTTTTTTCATTTGCAAATAACATCAATACGCACGAGGGCGGAACGCATTTGGTCGGGTTCAAGACTGCGCTTACAAGAGTCATGAACAATTATGTCGAGAAAAGCAAAATCAAGGAGATGAAGCTGACCAGCGAGGACGTAAGGGAAGGGCTTACGGCAGTTATTTCAATCAAAATTCCGGAGCCCCAGTTTGAAGGACAGACAAAAACAAAGCTCGGAAATTCTGAAATAAAAGGGCTGGTGGATTCAATTGTAAATGATTCATTAGGCTCGTTTTTGGAGGAGAATCCTTCCATTGGGAAGGCCGTTGTTTTCAAATGCATCAACGCTGCCAATGCAAGGGAAGCGGCGCAGAAAGCGCGGGATTTAACCAGAAGAAAAGGCGCTTTGAATCACGGTTCTCTGCCGGGAAAATTAGCCGACTGCTCGGAAAAATCTCCTGACAAATGTGAATTATTTTTAGTTGAGGGAGATTCAGCGGGGGGCTCGGCAAAACAAGGCCGAAACCGCGAGTTCCAGGCTGTCTTGCCGTTGAGAGGAAAAATTCTGAATGTTGAAAAAGCCAGGCTGAACAGAATTTTTGAAAACGAAGAAATCACAAACATGGTCACGGCAATCGGGACAAGCGTTGGTGATGATTTTGACCTGAGTAAAGCAAGGTACCATAAGCTTGTAATAATGACTGATGCAGATGTTGACGGCTCGCATATCAGAACACTGCTTTTAACTTTCTTTTACAGATATCTTCCTGCGCTGATTGAATCAGGATATATTTACATTGCACAGCCCCCTTTATACAAAGTTACAAAAGGAAAACTGTCAAAATATGTGTATAATGATGAGGACATGCAAAAATATGTTGCGGAAATTGGAAGAGATGATGTTCATTTGCAGAGATATAAAGGTCTTGGAGAGATGAACCCCCAGCAGTTATGGGAGACAACAATGGATCCTGAAAACAGGACTATCTTGCAGGTTACAGTTCAGGATGTAGTTGAGGCTGACAAGATATTCACATTGCTGATGGGCGACGAAGTCGAACCAAGAAGGAAGTTCATAGAATCCCATGCGAAGGAAGTTGTGAATCTGGATGTTTGATTATCATTCGTATGATTTTCGTGCCATCGAAGATGGTATAATTTTTGATGGAACTTTTTCGCAAAAAGTTCCCCGTCCTCAAGGGGCGAAACCCTTGAAACATAAACCTTTATAAATCAACAAATTTTCCTAAACACAATTAAAATGGCAGACCAGATATCAAAATTAAAGAAGAAGCAGTGGTTCAACATATATGCGCCTCAGCAGTTTGAAAATACAGCTATAGGCGAGACTCTTATAGCCGACCCGCAGGCAATGCTTGGAAAGACTTTGAGCCACAATTTGATGAACCTGACAGGCGATCCAAAAAGGCAGAATATTAACATTCGCTTTAAAGTCGTAGAAGTTGAAGGCGACAAGGGAAAAACGAAAATAATCGGCTACGAGATAATTCCCTCTTCCGTAAAAAGATTTGTGAGAAGAAACAGCGAGAAAATGGACTTGTCCTTTGCGTGCGAGACGGCAGACAATGTTTCATTAAGAGTCAAGCCGCTGGTAATCACGAAAGCAGATGTCAAAGGCTCAATTGCCGCAAAGATGCGAAACAGCATAGTCCAGCACTTGATTAAAACCATCAAGAAGATGAATTATAATGATGTTCTTAACGAGGTTATCACCCATAAGCTTCAGGCTTCAATGAAAGAAACTTTCAATAAGATGTATCCCCTGAAAGTCTGCGAGATAAGATACTTGGGCATTGAGCAAAGAGAGAAGCAGCAGGGAGACCAGGCTGAAGTCGTAGCCGGAGCTGCAGAGGAAGTTAAGGCGGAAGCAGTAACTGAGGTTTCAGAAGAAGTTAAAGCAGAAGCTGCAGAGCAGAAGTAAATTTTATATTTCTCTTTCTAATTTATAAAAACAAAAGATTTAAATAGTTGTTTGACCTAAATGTTTTATATGGGAACTATAACCGTTAATGTAAGGGATGAAATAGAAAAGCAGTTCAGGGAAACTGTAAAGCAGAAAAAAGGGGAAGGGAAAGGCAAATTGGGAGAAGCCATATCAGAGGCTATGCGAATATGGACTGAAGAAAAAAGACAAAAGAGCATAGCTGAAGAAATGCTGGCTTTAATGGAAAAAGGGTTTGACATGGGCAAGATACAAATAAAAACAAGAGAAGAGCTGTATGAAAGATGAAATATTTCTTCTGGACTCAAATATATTGGTCTATGCCTTTGACTCCTCAGAAAAAGCAAAGCACAGGGTAGCTAAAGAGTTATTAAAGCTCTGTTGGCTGGGCAGTACAACTTATGCTGTTTCCATCCAAAACCTTTCAGAATTTTTTGTGAATGTCACAAAAAAAGTTGCTAATCCCATATCCAAACAGGAAGGGGCGGATATAGTTAAGAAAATGATTGAATTTGAAGGCTTGGTAAAAATTGAGCCTACAAAAGAAACTGTAGCAAAGGCCTTAGATATAATCCTGAAATCAAACACGAGCTATTGGGATGCATTAATAGCCGCAACGATGGTCGAAAACAGAATTTTTAAGGTCTACACTGAAAACACAAAAGATTTCTCTAAAATAGAAGCAGTTAAAGCTGAAAACCCCTTTGCTTAATAAAAACATATAAAAACACATGATTCATCCTTATTTCTGTTTTAGCCCCGTCGTCTAGCGGTCAAGGATTGGGCCCTCTGGTTACAGTAAAATGTAATAGAAAGGCTCAGGCGGCAGTTCGAAAGCAAATCATTTGCGCGAAAGTCTGCCCGGGGCTATTATTTCCTTTTGGTCAAACTTTAAAAGTATATTTTTCAGTGTTTTGTGACCGTCTCGCAAAGAACTTTTAAAATAATTAACAAAAAACTTTAAATTTTTTTATAAATCGTAGCCCTCTACCGTGTGGAGTCCATAGACCGCTCCGCCAAGAGGCCTATCTCCCCAGACCGTTTGGCCATTGTGGGGGTTCCCATTAAACTTTAATTGAACTTCCGAACGGATTGTAGCCACAAGAGTTTTGTCTCCGGCTGGCAATTCATGAGATTCTCGATCTATCTGCCCGAGAAGTATCTCCATCATCCTTAATATGGGCTGAACGGTTGTTGGACCTCTTTGATGAGACGGTATGTCTTGAAGTTCAGCATAACGCGCTGCCAATGATTGAACAATAACATTTGAAGGAGTGTACCCTCCACTGCCTCTGACTCCATTTGTTTGCCCCAACATATGATTATTCACCTCAGTGACTGAAATTTTACAATCTGTGTAATCTTGCAACCCAAATTTCGGCTTTAAGTATATAACCTTTTGTTGTTACAAGCATGACAACAAAACGAATCCGGCACCTATAACTAATTATGGATTACCCAAATAAATTCCGCTATCCGTTTGGTAAGGCGGAGGCTGAGTGTGCGCTGCCGAGCCATTGGCACGCCCCAAAACTCCTTGCGCGTCGCTTTCCAAACTGAATAGCTCATCTGGGAATTCTGGACCGGCAAAAGCATGGGGGTATTTTGTCTTTATCGCAGCTAGTGCGTCCTGGATTGTGACAGCCAATTCCCTTTCTCTTATGCCGCCAATCATATGCTTAAAGTGGGCGTGCAGGCTTTGAAGCTCCAAGTGTGCTGCGCTGGCCACAAGCATTTCTGCGCTCATTGCAATGCTTCCCAGGTCATGGCTGGCCATAATCATTCATGCCATCAGCAAGTAAATAAACGCTTGTTGCCACAAGCATGACAACATTTAAAAATCAGAAGAAAGTTCCCCTTCCTGTGGAAAAAGTAACAGACACAAGAATACTGGAGCATATTGGGCTGACCAGAAATGAAGCCAATGTTTACCTTGAGCTGCTGAGGGCAGGCTCCTCAATGGCAAAAAGCATAGCCAAGATTACCAATATGCATAGAACTTCCGTCTACAGCTGCCTGCAGAGATTGCACAGAAAAGGGCTGGTTTCAACAATAGTTGCGGAAGGAAAAACCTATTTTGAAGCGGTTGACCCTGAAAAGCTTTTGTCCCTCCTGAAGGAAAGGGAAGAAAGGCTGAGGACGGTTCTTCCTGAGCTTAAGAAATTAAAGGACACGAATTTTTACACCAGGCATGAGGTCCAGTACTTTAAAGGCAAGCAGGGGCTCAAGACAGTTTTCGATGATATCCTGCAGACCGGAAAAAGCTATTTCGGATGGGGGCCTGAAAAGGACATAGAGGATTTGCTGAAGCATTATTTTGTTTATTACGTAAGGGAAAGGAAAAGAAAAAAAATACACGCAAGGGTTATTTACTTTGAGGATTCAAGAGGGAAGGAATACACAAAAAGCCCCTTAATCAATGTAAGATACCTGCCGCAAAGCATGTACGAGCCGACTGCCCACAGGGTTTACGGCGACAATGTCGTGATAATTTTGCTTGAGGAAGACCCTTTGTGCATAGTGATAAGGAACAAGGCAATTGCCGAGAGCTACAGGAAATATTTTAGTATATTATGGAACAAGGCAAAGAATTGATTCAGTATATTTTTAAATCAAGCTTTTTTTCTCATTACCAATGAAAAGATTAATCGCGCAGGGGGCAGAGGCGAAATTATTTCTTGAAGATGGCAGAATACTGAAAGAAAGATTTGCCAAAACTTACAGAATACCGGAGATAGATGATAAACTGAGGGGTTTTAGGACAAGGAGGGAAGCGAAAGTTTTGCATAAGCTTGAAATGATTAATTTTCCGGCTCCAAAACTGATTAAAAGCGATGAAAAAGAACAAATTCTAATAGAAAAAATAGACGGCAAATTAGTTAAGGATATATTGGAAAAAAAAAAGTATAATAGACTATCAGAAGAAATAGGGAAAAAAGTTGCAGTTCTTCATAATAATCTGATAATTCACGGTGATTTGACAACTTCAAACATGATTTATAGCAAGGAAATATATTTTATTGACTTTGGGCTGTCTTTTTTCTCGGAGAAAGCTGAGGACAAGGCTGTTGACTTGCATTTGCTGAAAGAGGCTTTGGAATCAAAGCATTATAAAATCTG
>DATDYS010000044.1:0-10251 GCA_035288925.1 Candidatus Nanoarchaeia archaeon | reverse complement strand
CTAAACTGGATATTTCTGTGACCATACTAAGAATTTAGGCTATATTTATTTAAAATCTCGTGAAAGAATTATTCTAATGGGAATAAAATTTAAGAAAATTATTATCACGTTGGGAATCAAGATTGCATTGTTTTAATTAATTAAGAAGTATTAATGTGAAAGCTCATTTAATGCTTTGTAGCTTTCCGGTTTTACAATCGGAATTTCTTCTCTTGGGATTCTTGCCCTTAGTGTGTAAGACCCAAAATTAATATAAAAATCCCCACCAACTAAAGGAACATCCTGGCCTGGCTCAAACACTCCCTGTGCTTTAAGGCCATGTCTGGATACAAGTTTTACGGCATCCCTTAAGGCCATTTCGTGAACAACAACTATTTCATTTTGGGATAATCTCCCGACGCCCAGCTCGCTTGCCAAAGACCCTATGTTCACTGCATTTGCCATGGATCATCTTAATGTGTATTTGTTTAAATAATCTTTTGATAAGTTTATTCTAATGAGAATATTTATTCTTTAAACTATTCTTTTTCCAGACCTTTAAAAATACCTTACAGGAATCCCAATTACCGGCGGCATCTTCCTCTTGTGCTCATTTAATTTAATTCTTTCAAAAATATTTCCAACAAGAGTTTTATCAAATCCTTTTTTGATAATTTCATCTGCATTCAATTTTTCCTCAAAATGCAGCTTTAATATTTTGTCAAGAACATCATAGGCCGCTCCAAGCTCTGAATCGGCAGTTTTTCCTTCCATCAGTTCGGGGCTTGGCTTTTTGCTTGTTATGGATTCAGGCACTTTCAGGAACTTCCCAAATTCAATCAAGTCAGTCTTCCACAATTCCCCGATGGGCTCTATGTCAGCAGCGCTGTCGCCAAATTTTGTTGCGTAGCCGAGCATCGTCTCCGACTTGTCTGAAGTGCCTATAACCAAAGCGTTTTCCACATTCGCGTAATAATAGAGAATCATCATTCTTGCCCTTGCCTTTGAATTTGCAAGCGGAATTTCGCTCTTGCAGCTGAATTTCTTATTTAATCCCTTAAAGAAATCAGTGACTTGGTGAATCTCGATTGTAATGGCCTGTATTTTTAACCTCTTTGCGACTTCATGCGCGTCATCATGGCTCTGCTTTGAAGTGGTATACTCGGGCATGAAAAGCGCTGTCACGTTTTCATTTCCAAGCGCTTCAACAGTCAAATACGCCGCGACAGTGCTGTCAATGCCCCCGCTTAATCCTATTACTGCCTTTTGGAAATTGTTTTTCTTAAAGTAATCCTGGATTCCTAATACAATTATGCTTTTTATTTTTTGATAATCCATGTTCCTGCAGAATTAGCTAAAGTATAAAAAGGTTTTTAGATAAAAAATTAGTGATATTGAGTTCCTCGCGGATTTTTGGGCACCAAGCCGATGCACTTTACTGCATCTTTTATTTCCTTATCTGAAACTCTAGGAGGGGGTAAAGAAAATCCATCAGGCGGCAAATAATCTCCCCCTCTTGCTGAAACTCCATCGGGCTGTGAGTCTCCTTCTCCGCTAATTCCTGTATTCTCCGTAGGTTTTTCTCGCGTAATAAACGCGACAATAGTTCCTCTTTTGCCATCTGGAAAACTTTGCAAAATTATTTCCAAACCCTCGGCAAGTGCGACACATGCACCGTGCCTGTTGGTATAAACAGAGTCAACTGGAATTTCTGATGATTCTAGCATAGCCTTTAAATAATCCGGAGTAAGGTCAGGGTTTACCATCTGGCCGTGCCTTGGCTTTAATACAATTCTTTTTGTTGTCATTTTGCTATGGCAACATTATTTATTTAAAAATGTTTTTAAAGGAAATGAATAATTTTTATTATTATGATTAAATGTGTAATATTTGACTTAGGCAGGGTTGTGATTAATGTAAACCAGGAGCTAATGTTTGGGGAATTTTCCGGAAACAGCGGCAAACCAATAAATGAGATAAAAAAAATTTATGGAAATTCCGCGGACAGGAAAAAATTTGAAAGAGGAAAAATAACTTCAGCCGAATTTTATAATTCTATGAAAAAAGATATGAATTTAAAAATGGATTTCAATGAATTCAAGAAAGCATACACAGGCATGTTCTCACACAACAGAGATATAGAAAAATTAATTTCAAAACTGAAGAAAAAGTACAGATTAGTCTTATTGTCCAATACAGACGAATTGCATTACAATTTTATAAAAAAGGAGTTTCCGGTTTTGAATAATTTTGATGATTACGTTTTGTCTTACAAAGTTGGAATGAGAAAGCCTAATCCCTTGATTTTTATTGAAGCAATAAAAAAATCAAAAACAATGCCTTGGAACTGCATTTATTTTGATGATATTTTGGAATTTGTCTGGATGGCAAGGATGATGGGAATTAAGCCATTCCAGTACAAATATGGCATGGATATTAATAAAGCCCTAAAGAAACCTTTATAAATCGCCCAATTATCCAAAATTCATGGATGTAGCAATTCTTTATTCAGGTGGAAAAGATTCAACTTTTGCTATTCAGCATGCTATTGACAAAGGATGGAACATAAAATACCTGATTTCGGTAAAGCCGACAAGAAAAGACTGCTTTTTGTTTCACTATGCAACCGTTGAGCAGACAAAAGAATTCGCAAAACAGCTCAATATTCCCCATTTCTATGTTTCATGCAGGGTAGCTGATCCAATAAAGGAATCCGACATTGTAAAGAAAGTCGTTGAAAGCAATCAAAAGAAAATGAAAGTTGACGCTGTTGTTCTTGGCGGCACGGGCCTGCAGGAAACGCAGCTTAAAAGCATACAAAACGCTTTAAGGCCGTTCAGCATCGATGTTTTCGCTTCACATGCCGGAGAAGACCACGATGTGGTTATGGAGCAAATGCTAACTAAAGGATATGAAATAATGGTGACCCAGATTGCTTCCGACGGGCTAAAGGAGTGGCTGGGAAAAAATATAACAAAAGATAATTTTCCTCAATTAAAAAAAGATTCAATAAAATACGGATTTCACATCGGGTTTGAAGGAGGATATGCAGACACTTTGGTCACAAACTGCCCGCTGTTTGAAAAGCAGATGGTTGTTGAGGAAATGTCAGTTTTCTTTGAAGACAATTACTGCGGGCATGTTGTTATTGACAAGTACCATATGCAGAAAAAAGACAGCGTTGCAGTGAAGGAAATCTTAAATTAAATTTCCTGCTATTTTTTAAGGTAGAACATCATATTTCTGAGTTAATTTTATTCTTCCTCAAGCATCTTTTCCAGCGCAAGATGGCCTGGGCCGTTCACAAGAACAAACAACAGCGCAAATATCAGCAGCAAAACGAACTCGTACCCGTTGTTGCCGACCAAAAATCCGCCCTTCAAATGCACCTTGAAAAATATGTAAATCATTTCCAGCATCAAAACGAATGCTGACCATCTTGTGAATACTCCAACTAACAGCAGCATTCCGGCAACAACTTCAACAATACCAAAAATATACGCTGAAGGCTGGGCAAACGGAATTCCGACCTGGGCAAAATATGAAATCGAGCCGGCCAGATTTGCGGGCACGAGCAGCCTCAATGCGCCATGGTAAGCAAAAAGCCCCCCAAGAAATACTCTCAACAATGTCAATGACCAAAATCTTAAATTATAAAGCAGGGTCATATCTCTCTGCCCCATATCCGCCCAAACGCTTGTTTCTGCCATTTTGATTAGTGTAAAATCTTACTGCCCTCTAGCCATTCTTGACTGGCTTACATCGCCGTTCTTGTCAAGGTAATACAAATACCCTTCCTTTCTTTTTATTCCGAGCTTTGCAATCAATTCGTGCTTTTTGCTTGTTTTCTGGCCTCTTCGCGCCATCTTGACTCTTGCAACATCTCCGCCTTGATCAACAAAATAAAGGTAACCCTCTTCTCTGGTTATACCCAAAGTGGATATAACACCATTTCCTTCAAAATCCCTGACTTTAGCGCTTTTTCGCGATTTTCTTCTTGGGCTTTTTTTGCCCTCAGCCTCTTCTTCATCGGAGCCAAACACGATTCTATCAAGCGACAAGCTTCCGGGACCGTTCAATAATATAACCAAAAGCGCAATGATAAGCGCGGCAACAAACTCGAAGCCGCCATTAACAATCAAAAATCCGTTCTTGAGGTGAACTTTAAAAAGCGCGACAAGCATATTGATTATCAGCACCATTGAAGCCCACTTTGCAAGGAAACCGGCTATCAGGAATATCCCGCCCACAAATTCAGCAATTGAAACAACCAGTGCAAGCAGTGCGCCAGTTAAGGGAGAAACTCCGAAAATACTTGTCATAAATCCGGCAGTCATTTTAAAGCCGCCCGGAACAAAAAGCTTCATATAGCCATGGTATGCAAAAATAAATCCAAGGGCAATCCTGAGTAGTGTCAGCGACCACTGCCTGAACCTGTAGATGTTAGCCATAACCAATCACAACGAAAATCAACAGTGAGGCTATTGTCGAAATAATGCAGTAATGGCACCATTTCCTCAATACAAATTTCTGAATATAAGCCAGGTAAAGCGAAAATAACACTGAAGCCGAGCTTATCCCCACTAGAGAATAGTAAACGATAACTTCTTTAAATAGATTTCTATTTGAAATTAATCCTAGGGCGTAAACAAAAATCAAAAGATAATATCCCATTCCGGGAATTGTGTTTTCAATTCCAAATGTTTTCCCGTACTTGCTTTTGATGACATCGTCGCAGTTCCCTCCGATTGGGCAGAATAACGGCTTGTTGAATTTCTTGGAGTAATACATGTAAGCAGATACAGCAAAACCGATTAAGGATAAAATAATCAAATAAGTTTGTTTCATTTTCGCATCTTCGAGCTTTTATACAAATGAGGCATGTAAGAGCTGATTCTTACGACATCTGCCTTGATATTTCTTTTTTTCAGCTCGTCTTCCAGCTCCTGCTTTAAAACTTTCTGGTCATAGCCCAGGCAAATAACACTTGGATTTATTTCTTCGACAATATTAAAGATGCTTCCGGTTTTTCCAAGAACCGCCTGATTGACAATTTCCAAGCTTCTTACTGCTTCCAATCTTTCTTTTTCACTATGCGACGGCTTTTTGCCCTTCATTCTTTCTGATGTTTCATCTCTTGCAACGACAACAATTAGTTTGTCTCCAAACTTTTTCGCTTCTGAAAGAAAATACAGATGCCCGGGGTGGATAATGTCAAAAGTTCCGGCGCACATGACGAGTTTCATAAGAGAAGAAAAAAATAAGAAATATAAAAATGTTCTTACAAATGTTATGGCCGCCTGTAAGCATGAGCCGGATTTAAAAAACCTTATGGTAATCTCCGCCGTGGTGGACAAAACAAGGCCTATTTGCCTTAGTTAAGGACTCATCAAATTCCATTAGGACCATCGACTGCATTGCCCTGCAGTGCTGTGATTTGCTTATCCAGCAGAGCATCTAATTCTCCCCCACTAAGCAATCTGCCTTCTTTGCCGCGCCTGAGATTTCTTGGCGCTGCTACAGCAAAGCCTACAGGAGTCCCCATAAAAAAACAGGAACTGCGCTTACAATAACATGTCTTTTCGTGGAATGAGTTTCGTATGCCATAGCACTGACCCTACTGTTATTCTTTGATAATTAACAAATCTTAAAATTACTTAAACATCAAAATACAATTGATATTCCCACGGATGCGGCCTTAGCCTGACCGGGTCGATTTCTTTTGTTCTTTTGTAATCTATCCATGTTTCAATCAAGTCGCCGGTAAAAACATCACCTTCAAGCAGGAACTTGTGGTCGCTCTCAAGGGCATCAATTGACTCTTTCAGAGAGCCCGGAACGCTTTTAATTTTTGCAAGAGCATCCTTCCCCATATGGTAGATATCGCCATCAGTAGGCTCTCCCGGATCAATTTTTCTTTTTATGCCGTCAATGCCAGCCATTGCGATTGCAGCAAAGCAAAGATAAACATTCGCCGAAGGGTCAGGAGTCCTGAATTCAACTCTCACAGCTTTGTCATTTTTAGAGTAAGTCGGGATTCTTATTGCGGCGCTCCTGTTTCTCTTTGAGTAGGCAAGATTCACGGGCGCTTCAAATCCCGGAACCAATCTTTTGTAAGAATTTGTAGTCGGCGCAATTAATCCGCAAAGCGCAGGAGCGTGCTCAAGCAGTCCTCCGATGTAATATCGCGCAGTGTCACTCAATAACGCATATCCCTCCTTGTCGTAGAATAAATTTTTACCGCCTTTCCAGAAGCTGACATGAGTGTGCATCCCGCTTCCATTGTCATTAAACAGGGGCTTTGGCATGAATGTTGCAGTCTTGCCGTGCTTTCTTGCAACATTTTTTATTATGTACTTGTACATCTGAACCTGGTCTGCCATTCTGAGCATTGGAGCATAGCTTAGGTCTATCTCGCACTGCCCTGCCGTGGCAACCTCGTGATGATGGCATTCAACTCCAATTCCCGAACGAATAAGCGTTTCAACAATCTCGTTCCTGATGTTCTGCAGTGAATCAGTCGGTGCAACTGGAAAATATCCCTCTTTGTATCTCGGCTTGTATCCCAAATTGGGGCTATCCTTGTTTTCTGCGCCGCTGTTCCATGCCCCCTCGCTGGAATCGAGATAGTAATATCCAAAATTTTCCTTTTGGTCATATCTTACACTGTCAAAGATAAAAAACTCAAGCTCAGGCCCATAATAAGCAGTGTCTGCAATCCCGCTCTCTTTCAGATAGTTCTCTGCCTTTATCGCAACATATCTCGGGTCCCTTGAAAACATTTCCCCGGTCTCAGGCTCCCTGATGCTTCCTATCAGGCTCACCGTTGAATCGGAAAATGGGTCCGAGAATCCGGTTTTCAAGTCCGGCATCAAAAGCATATCACTTTCATCAATATTCTTGAATCCCCTTATAGAGCTTCCATCAAAACCAAAGCCGTTTGTGATGGAATTCTCGCTCAATTCGGTTATCGGAACAGTAAAATGCTGCCACATTCCCGGCATGTCGGTGAACTTCAAGTCCACAAATTTCACCCTTTCCAAATCTCTTCTCAGTGACTCGACAAAATCAGTTTTCAAACTCCTGCCCGGCTCTTTCTTAATAACTTCCAAAATTTCAGTCGAACTCATGTTATTGCACCCCGCTCTCGAATCAATATCTAAACTTATTTCAAGAACAATAGGGTTAAATGAACTTGGTGGAGATTTATATATTTTACCATAGTTTATTTAAACAAAAATTAATAAAAAAAGAAAAAATTTAAATATTTGTTTAGAATAATCATAAAAAACAGCACATAACTAAACAAATGGCACCTGACGAAACAGACAAAAAAATTCTGAATGTGATAATTGAGAACTCAAGGCTTTCCCTCAGGCAGATTGCCAAGAAAGTCGGCGTTTCAGTCGCTACTGTGATGCACCACCTCCAAAATTTGGAAAAAGAAAAAATTATACGAAATTACACTTCCCAGATAGACTACGAAAAAATAGGCTATGATATTGAGGTCCTCATTGAAATAAGAATCTCAAAAGGGAGGCTGCTGGATGTCGAGAAGAAAATTGCAGTCCACCCGAATGTCTTCGCAGTTTATGACATAACCGGCTCTTTTGATGCGGCAATTCTCGCGCGTTTTGAGACGAGAAGAAAAATGGACAATTTCCTCAAGAAAATTCAGACTTATGAATTTGTGGAAAGGACAGAAACAAAATTAATTCTGAAGACAATTAAGGAAGGGAATATTTTGATAGAATGATTATTCAATCAAGACAGCGCACGCAATCACGGTCGTCCACAAGCCGTCTTTGTTTCCTTCCGCAGACTGGGTTATTTCCCGCGTCTTGAATATATGCCCGCTGGATTTGTATAATTCCTCTCTTTCTTCCCACGCCAGATCAGCATCAAATTCAATTCCTAAAGTCGTGGCGAGCATTGTTGCCGCAAGGTCTTCAGCATATTCTCCCGCTTTTTTTGCAGTCTCGCCGTGCGAATGGTGCTCCGACAGATAGCCGTAGGTATTTGAATCGCTCGGAATCGCAACTCCGACCGAGGAAGCAATCAGCCTGTTGGGCTCATCTGTCTCGCTTCTCGCCATCACAACAAAGACAATCTGCCCGGGCTTCAAATCAACAAGCCCGTCTTCCTTGCCTACCAGCTTGCAGTTCGGAGGCAGAATGCTCGACACATAAACAAGATTATATTTTTCTATGCCGGCATCCCTCAACGCAGCCTCAAAGGAAGCAAGCCTGTCCTTGTGTATGCCGACTCCCTTGCTGAAAAACATCTTGGTGGGTACCATTGAAAAAATTAAATAGCGCAGGAATATAAATAGTTTTCTAAATGTTGTTTTAAGAAAATTTATTTACAGTTATATCCATACAACTTCCAGGGCATGTAAACAGCAAGATTAGTCAATCCTCATTTTTCTTCTTCTGCGTGGGCTGGAGGTAAGATTAAGGGGAGAAATAAGAGTATAGAAAGTGGTTTTGTTTTTGGTATAGAAAGAACCTCCTATAATTTTCACTTGAATCTAATCCTTAATCTTTTCCGCAATCGTTTTTCTTAAATTATGCGTGTTAGCCCACATTGCATAGCCAAGCCAGCCTTGCATTCCATTTATGAAGTCATCATAGTTTAAATCCCCAACTGCTAATTCAATGCTTCTATGATGTAATTTTCTCTTAAATCTCCTAATATTGCTTTTCTTGAGAAGCTTATGATAATAGAAAACATTGAAGCCTAAAAAGTTAATCCCTTTATAGAGCGGGATTATTTTGGATTTATTTGGGTGCAATTCTAATTTCAAATTATTGAGATATTTGTTAATTTTATCTTTATATTCAATTAAAACTTCTTTTGAATTATGCAGAATAACAAAATCGTCAACATACCTCATATAATATTTAGCTTTGAGTTTGTGTTTTACAAAATAATCCAAGTCATTAAGATAAAGATTTGCAAAGAATTGGCTGGTAAGATTGCCAAGCGGCATGCCCTTACCTTCAAACTGAAAATAGTATTGATTAAGAATTTGCTTGATTAGCCCGATAACATTTTCGTCCTTGATGGTCCTATTTATTATTTTTATTAAAATCGCATGGTCAATCGTGTCAAAATAATGTTTGATGTCGGCTTTGAGAACATAGCCGATAACCATATTTTCATAATTTGTATTGTTTAATTGTGAGCCATTGATTGAGATTTTTCTCTTGAAATAGTCAAATCTTTTTATAGCGCTATGAACACCTTTTCCTTTTCTGTTTGCATAAGAATCGTAAATAAAAGTTTTTTCAAATATTGGTTCAATTATATTGCACAAAGCATGATGCACTAATCGGTCTCGAAATGCAGAAGCGTGTATTATTCTTGTCTTAGGGTCTCTTATGGTGAATCTCTTTAGCGGTTTTGGCGCATAGGTACAATTTTCCAATCCATTCCTTAAAGAAGTCAAATTTTCTTTTAATTTGGATTCGAATTCAATAACATAATGTTTCGAGGATTTTCTTTTTTTCGCTTTCTTGAATGCCTTTTCAAGATTTTCATAAGAAATTAATTGAGAATAAAGATTGTTGTAAGTCTTCATCTTTAAGTCCTAGCATGCTTGGGTTATTCGACCAGCCTCGGTCTCGTTTTGTATAATGCTAAACATTTTGGCTCAGCACAAAATTTCGAGTTAGGCAGGTTATCGTTATTGGCGTTGAGATTCAAGTCCCTGTTCCGATAGACCCTCCTCAAACAAGGTAGCTTGCCAATTAATCAACACCGCAGCTTTAGCATTCACTCAGGCTTTCCCAAGGCTCTTCATTGCTACCAGCTATTGCCGTTGAATTTTATGACCCTTGCGGGTGCTATGGACAAGCGTGTAGCCCAAGCTAGATTATTTCATCAGTTTATTTGGGAATAAACCTCTTTAAGCTGCTAAGACAATTTTATTTTAAAGAACAAGGTTAAATAATTATCTATTGCTTTCTCATCATTCGCATGGCTTCATCAAAGCGAGCGTCTACATCTGCTGATTGCCTATCTCTTTCAGCCCTTATTTCAGTTAAGCGCGCCTCCAAATTTTGCGGGGCTGCGCCCTTCACAAAACTTACCCGACCAGCCTCGTTCGAGTCAGGCAGGCCATCGTTGTCGGCGTCGAGATACAAGTCCCTGCTGCGATAGACCCTCCTCAAACCATCTTGGGCTGTGTATAAAGTCCTGCCACCTTCTCCAACTTCTCTTGGGAAACCAGTAACGACAAGCCCAGGGTCATCAGATTTGAATTGTCCA
>DATDYS010000043.1:0-7525 GCA_035288925.1 Candidatus Nanoarchaeia archaeon | reverse complement strand
TATTTTCTCCCCCTTAACTTTCCTTTTCCAGCCCTTACTTTTCTGCTTTCAACCCTTTCCAGTTCGCTTTCGAGACCCAGTTTTTTTAGTGAATCCAAAACAGATTTTGTTTTGTCAAATGATTCAAATTTATCATCTATGATGAACGGGTAGTTATCCGGAACCGAGTGGCCCCTTTCGGCAACAACTTCCCTTATAACAGTTGCAGAGATTGCACTCCTGATTGCTTTTGACCTTTCTTTTTCATTGATTTTTTGCCACCATATTTTTTCTGTTTTTGGCGGGTGTGCACGGCGTCCGCCTACAGTTCCAGGCGCGAAAGCACCAACCCAGTTGAATCTTGTTCCGCTCCTGGTCATTATCTTTCTTGGGACTCTTGAAATTCCAATGCCATAAGATCCCCTGTATTTTCTTCTTCTTCTTGAAAGCTTTGCAGACGACCTTTTTCCTGCAAGAGGGCTTCCTGCATACGGCTGCCTTTTATGGCTTTGAATAGCCAGCACGGCTCTTAGTATTAAGTCAGGCCTTACGTCTTCTGCAAACTGCACAGGCAAGTTCATTTCACCTACCTTGTTTTTCCCTGAATCTAAAATGTTGAGTTTCATTTTGTTTTTTATTTTTGTAAATTTTTATTTTTCTTAATTATTGGCAAAGTTTTGTTGATGATTATTTTTTATATTGCTTCACTATTGATAATTTTTATTTAATTTATTATTTTGATAACTGCTTTAATAACAAAAACTTACCTTCCCTGTTTTGATTCCAGGCTGGTGTAAGTTATTTGCGGCGCGCCAGGAACTCCTTTTTTCGGCTTAATAGCTTCTGTTAATCTGATAAATCTTTTTTGAGCGCCGCCTAAAGATCCTTTGACAAGAATGTATGAATTTTTTACAAGGCCGTAATGCAAAAATCCCCCTTTAACATTAACTTCCTCTGCCTTGTTTCCGATTTTTATAACCCATTTATTATATTCTGTTCTTAAATTGTAACCCATCTTTCCTGCGTGCGCAGTTCTCCACATCAAATGGCCCTGGGCCCGCCATGCTCCTAGAGAACCTGGATTACGCCTGCTTTTTTCTGATTTATGGTGCCTTAATGTAACACCAAATCTTCGGCGAGGCCCCTGAAATCCCTTTCCTCGCGTAACTGAATGAATATCAAGCTGCTGGCCTTCCTTGAAAACTTCCCCAACTGCAATTTCCTTTCCTAATTTTTCTTTTGCATAAGCAAGTTGCTGCTCTTTGTTTCCACCCAGCGCAACTTCAAAAACTTCGGGCCTTTTCTTGCCAAAGCCGGTTAATTTCGGCTGGGTTGCACACATTAATCTTACAAAATCAAAATCAACTACCTCTTTTCCTTTTTTTGTTGGGAGATTTATTCTTCTTCCAAGCTCCTTATCAAGCGAATCAGCATACAATTCAGAAACAAGACGAGAATCATCACGAAATTTTTTATAAAATCTTATGGAAATTGCCTTCAGCGGCGGGCACTCGATGACGGTTGTTGGGCAGAAAATTTCTGTGCCTTTTGTCAGCGAAGACTGCCGATTGTCGGTAATCAGAACGTGCGACATGCCGACTTTGTAGCCTGCAAAACCCAGCAGCTTTGCTTCCTTATTGTTAGGCCAGTGCCTTATTCTGGCGGTCTCTGTACTGGATCTGGCCCTCGGCCAAAACTGCATGCTTCCTGCTCTCGGTGACCTTGTTCTTGGCATTTTATCTCAACACGGCACAGACTAATTTGCCTATGCATTTATTCAATGCAAAAAAACCTTTTATTGAATGCCTTTTGTAGAAAACAGTTTTCAACTGTACTGAAAAGGCAGTCTTTTCAGGCTTGTTTTTGTATGTGTTTAATATAACATTAAACACTTGAATTTATAGTCTTAAGGAATAGTATGTGATTTATAAAGGTTTTGGAAAAGTGTTGGGGTTTGTTTTTGGGTGGAATAAAATTATATACAAAGAATACCGATAAAGATTATGTTAAATTCTTAATTAAAATACTTTTTCTCAAATTCCTTTGCAAGCGGAGAATTAACCCAGACTGCAACATCGTAGGACGGATGAACTTGTGTTTCATCCATAACCATGAAAACCATTTCTTTCCCGTCGACAATGTAGAACCTTGATTTGTCGTTTGAATGCCTGATTTCAACAAAATTGTTCAATTCGTTAACATATTTTCTTGTTGAATTATTAATTTGTGTTAATATCCTGGCTTTAACACCCTTCGATTTTAATTTCTCAAACACCGGCTTTAGCCTAGAAACCAGTTCAACAAACTCATTTTGTGTTGTGAAAATTAAAATTGATTTTGAAGCATACTTTATTATAGACTCTAGGTGATTATATATATTGTGCTTGCCTTGTAAAGAGCTAGTTGTGTATTCTGATTTTAAAATTTCCGCACCACGCTCATACAACAATACCAATTCGTTGGCTACTCTGCTGCTATTTAGATTAACTAGGTTTTTGATTTCATCGTTGGCATTAAATTGAATTCTTTGTTTTACCTTTCCAACTACCTCTTGCGGGGGGCTTGCAGAATATCTTATTGGCTTGCCGGCCTTGGCAGCAACAAACCCCTTTTCCTCAAGCGACTTAAGAACATCATAGCTCCTGCTCTTTGGAACGCCAGATATATTTGATAATTCGCCTGCTGTTGGGGTTCCCCTACTAAGCAAGGCTACCCATAGTTTAACTTCGTAGCTGTTCAGGCCGAGGTTCTTAAGCTGTTTTTCTGTCTTTAGGGTAAGCATTCGGTTTAGTAATTGATTATAATTTAAAAATCTTTTTGTTATTAGGTAGTAATAAAAAACACATTACCTACCCCTTTCTTTCTATTGGAGAATTGTTTTGCTTGTTTTGTTGTGTTTCTTTCTTATTTTTTCTTTTTTATTGTTATTTATTATCTTTTCTATATAGAAAATATATATATAATACAAAAAACAACACAAAACAAACAACAAACAAAGGTTCCATAGGAAATGGTGGGGTGGGCTGAGTAAAGAAAATATTTATATACCTCCATTTCTTCTGGAACTATATGGAAAGGGGGTTGGATACGTTTTTTGAGGTGTTCTTAAAGAAAGACAGCGTCTTTTTTGATAAAAAGGTGCTTCAGTCAAATTATATCCCTGAAACAATTCTTCATAGGGAAGAACAGACAAAACAGGTGGCTAATATAATAGCCCCAGCTTTAAGGGGTGACAAGCCTTCTAATTTATTTATCTATGGAAAAACCGGAACCGGAAAGACGCTAACAATAAAACACACCACACAAAAACTTTTAGAAATAGCGGAAAGGGAAAATATTCCACTTAAAATAATATATATCAACTGCAAGCTTAAAAGAAGTACAGACACGGAATATAGATTAATTGCGCAGCTTGCAAGGGAACTTGGAAAATCAATCCCACCAACCGGCCTTCCGACAGAAGAAGTATACAAAGCGTTTTTTAAGGCACTAAACAAACAAAAACAAAATTATATCTTGGTTTTGGATGAAATAGACCAGCTTGTGAACAAGACCGGCGACAACGCGCTTTACAACCTTACAAGATTAAACGAAGAGGACACACAATCACAAATTTCTATTATCGGAATTTCAAATGACATTATGTTTGTTGAAAACCTCGACCCAAGAGTTAGGTCTTCACTGTCCGAAGAGGAAATTGTTTTCCCACCGTATAACGCAATCCAAATTCAGGCAATCTTAAAGCAAAGGTCGGAGCTGGCATTCAACAAAGAGGCGCTCGAACAGGGGGTTGTAGAAAAATGCGCAGCCTATGCTGCAAGAGACCACGGCGATGCACGAAGGGCGCTTGAATTATTGAGAGTTGCGGGCGAAGTTGCAGACAGGAAAAATTCCAAGAAAATTATGATATCTCATATAGATGAAGCTGAAGAGAAAATAGACAGGGATAGGATAATAGACATTGTAACAACACAACCTAAGCAGTACCAATTAGTTCTTTATGCAATACTTGCATTGAACCCGTCAAATAATAAAAACATGTTCACTGGGGAAGTTTATGAAGTATACAAAACACTTTGCAGCAAGACAAATATAAGCATTCTGACACAAAGGAGGGTATCTGACATAATATCTGAATTTGACATGCTTGGAATTGTAAATGCAAAAGTAATATCTAAGGGGAGATATGGGAGGACTAGGGACATTTCAGTGGAAATCCCAGAAAGCACTTTGGCTAAGCTAAAGGCAATTCTTGAAGATAATATTCACGTTTAGCATTATACTTTAAACATTTGGTGGCTTAGAATAAATTTGAATTACATTTAAATAAATTAACTTAAACTACACTATATTATTCAGATCTAGGTTTTGGTATATGCAGCAAGAACTAGTCAGGAAGAAACGCGAAATAATTGAGATTTTTCTTAAGAACGGCGTACTGATAAGTTCAGAGCTTCTGAATGAGATAGAGAACGACGAGCAGGCAGACAAAATATTCAGCTTACTGAAAACAAAAAAAACAGAAGATTTAGTGGTAACTGAAGAAGACCTGAACAAACTTTTTTCAAAACAAAAAACTGGGCAGGCAGCAGAGCAAAAACAGGAAAAATCCTCAATAGCCAATGTTAAAATTATTACTTCTTACAAAGATGACTCAAAAAAACGGGAGGCTTCGGATTTTGTTGATTATTTCAACATCAGGTACAGGGCAATAGAAAAAATCCTGAAACAGCACCAGGAATTAAAAAACACAGTGTCAATAAGCAAAATCCTAAATAAAAAAGACAAGGAAGCAATATCCATCATAGGGATTGTAAGCAGCAAGCAGGTAACAAAAAACGGAAATTTGCTTTTGATGCTGGAAGACCCGACCGGCCAAAGGAGAGTTCTGGTAAACAAGAACAAGCCGACGCTGTTCAACGAGGCAAAAGACATAGTTTTGGATGAAGTGATAGGTATTGTTGGGGTTAACGTGGATACACTCATGTTTGCCAACAATGTTATATGGCCGGAAGTTCCGACCAGCAAAGAGCTGACAAAGGCTCCGGAAGAAAAATATGCCATTTTCCTCTCTGACCTTCATGTGGGATCTTCAAAATTTCTGCCGGAAGACTTTGAAAAATTCCTGAAATGGATAAACTGCGAGATGGGGAATGAGCAGCAGAGGCACATAGCAAAAAACGTGGAATACATTTTTATTGCCGGGGACCTGGTCGATGGAGTTGGAATTTACCCCGGGCAGGATACAGAATTATTAATTAAAGATATTTATGAGCAGTACAAGGCATGCGCAGAGTACCTGAAGCAGATTCCTTCCCACATTCCCTTAATAATCTGCCCGGGCAACCACGATGCGCTTAGGATTTCAGAGCCGCAGCCGATTTTATCAAAGGAGTACGCAAAACCTTTGCACGAATTGAGCAACGTAATAATGGTTTCAAACCCTTCATTGGTCAACATAAATTCTTCGGAAAATTTCTCCGGGTTTGATGTGATGATGTACCACGGATATTCTTTTGACCATTACGTTGCGGAAGTTGATTCGCTAAGAAGCCAGGGAGGCTATGACAGGGCAGATTTAATAATGAAATTTTTGCTGAAGAGGAGGCATCTTGCCCCGACTCATACCTCGACTTTGTATGTCCCGGACACAAAAAAAGACCCGCTCGTAATAGAGAAAGTTCCTGATTTTTTTCTTTCCGGCCACATCCATAAGTCCGTTACGGCGAATTACAGAAATACGACGCTGATTTGCGGAAGCTGCTGGCAGGGCAAAACTTTGTTTCAGGAAAAAGTAGGACACAATCCGGAGCCGAGCCGAGTCCCGATAGTAAACCTGCAGACAAGAGATGTAAAAATACTGAAGTTTGGGCAGTAAAATGGCAGCAGACAAAAAATACTTTGAAAAAATAACAAAGCAGATTGATGAGACTTACATTATAGCTAACGAAGCGAGATCCAAGGGTTATGACCCTGAAGAAACCGTCGGCATTCCGCTTGCAAAAAACATGGCCGAAAGGGTTGAGGGGCTTGTAAGTGTCATGGCGCCGCAGATAATAAACAAAGGGATTCCCCAGAGAATAAAAGAGCTTGAGGCAAAATTCGGAAAGCTGGACTGGAGGGTTGCGCTTTCCGTTTCGCTTGAAGTGGCGCAGGAAAAATTCTGCAAATTTGCCACGCAAAAAGAAGCTATAGAAACCGGGATAAGAATTGGAATTGCTTATCTTACCCTTGGAGTTGTTGCATCCCCTCTTGAGGGATTTGTCGAGCTGAATATCAGAAAAAGGCATGACGGCAGGGAATATTTTGCACTGATGTACGCCGGCCCAATCAGGAGCGCAGGCGGAACAGCCGGAGCGGTCAGCGTTGTTCTTGCAGACTACCTAAGAAAAAGCTTTGGATTTGAAGCCTATGACCCGACTGAGAAAGAAATAAGGAGGATGGTCACGGAGCTTTATGATTATCATGAAAGAATCACAAATTTACAGTACCTCCCCAGCCAGAAAGAAATCAGGTTTCTGGTTGAAAACCTTCCTGTACAGATTGACGGCGACGCCTCTGAGGAAATTGAAGTCTCAAACTACAAAGATACTGAGAGAATTGAATCAAATAGGATAAGAAGCGGGCCGTGCCTTGTCCTTGGGGAGTGTGTTGCGCAGAAAGCCGTTAAGGTGTGGTCTCAGCTTAAGAAATGGGGAACTGATTTTAACCTTAATAATTGGGAATTCCTCCAGGAGTTTGCGCGCATACAAAAGGAAGCAAAGGCAAAGGAAAAATTCTCGCAAAAAGGGATTGTCCCGATTTACACTTACATTCAGGATTTGGTTGCCGGCCGCCCGGTGCTTGGGCATCCCTCAGCTGTTGGAGGATTCCGTTTAAGATACGGCCGGAGCAGGCTGTCCGGATATTCTTCAACTTCAATCCATCCTTCAACAATGATTGTCCTGAACAAATACCTTGCAATAGGCACCCAGCTTAAAGTTGAAAGGCCGGGAAAAGCAACGGCCATAACAATCTGTGATTCAATCGAAGGGCCGACAGTCAAGCTCAATGACGGCAGCGTCATGACGATGGACACGGAGCAGAAGGCAAAGCAGCATTCCAACTCAATAAAAGAAATTTTGTTTATGGGGGACATACTGATAAGCTACGGCGATTTCTTCAACAGGGCGCACACGCTTGCTCCGGCGGGATATTGTGAGGAATGGTGGGAGCTTGAACTGGAAAAATCTGCTGCGGAATTGTGCGGTTCATTCGACATTTTGAAAACCTCTGAGTTGACTGGCATAGAAAAATCCATTTTGGAAAAACTAACTAAAAATTATCTGCTTGAAAAGCCTGATGCGGCTACTGCATTGACTCTGAGCGAAAAATTAAACATACCGCTTCATCCATATTACACTTACCACTGGAAAACAATTTCAAAGGAAAATTTCCTGGAATTATTGAACTGGATTTCATCCGGGAAGACGGAATTTGAAGGTGGCAATGTTAATAAAATAATTTTATCCAAGAACGAGCCCGGCAAAAGAGTTCTTGAGATTTT
>DATDYS010000042.1:0-3810 GCA_035288925.1 Candidatus Nanoarchaeia archaeon | reverse complement strand
TTAAATCAGCCTCTCTTCTTCCATCTGCTTCAGTTTTTTAACCCGGTCTTCTCTTTTTTTATCATTAAATGTTTTAACATTCATTGCCTTGTGAAAATTAAGCATGCTGCAGTAATCCGGCCCGCACATCGAGCAGAAATCTGATTCCGTTCCCAAATCGCTTCTTATTTTTCGCGCAGTTTCCGGGTCAAGGGACAGCGCAAACTGCTTTTCCCAGTCAAAATCAAACCTTGCTTTTGAAATTTCATCATCCCTGTCTCTTGCGCCGGGAATTCCTTTTGCAATATCAGCCGCGTGAGCTGCAATCTTGTAAGCGATTATTCCCTGCTTGACTTCTTCAGGTCCCGGCAATCCGAGATGCTCGGCAGGAGTTACATAACAAAGATAATCCGCGCCATATTGCCCGGCAACAGCCGCGCCAATTGCTGACGTGATATGATCATAACCCGGCGCAATGTCAGTAACCAAAGGCCCAAGAACATAAAATGGGGCATTGTGGCAGTATTTTTTTTCCAAATCAACATTTAATTTAATTTGATGCAGCGGAATGTGGCCCGGCCCTTCAATCATGACTTGGCAGTCCCTTTTCCATGCTTTTAATGTCAAATCTCCAAGAATTTTCAATTCCTCAATCTGTGCTGCATCGGTCGCATCGTGCAAACATCCCGGCCTTAATGAATCCCCCAGCGAAAATGTTACATCATATTTTTCAAAAATATCGCAGATTTGCCCGAACTGGGTGTAAAGCGGATTTTCCTTGTCATGCATGAGCATCCATCTTGCGAGGATTGCTCCGCCTCTCGAAACAACTCCGGTAATTCTTCCTTCAACCAATGGCAAAGTTCTCTGCAAAATGCCGGCATGGATTGTCATGTAATCCACTCCCTGTTTTGCCTGCAGCTCGATTGCGTCCAGCCAGTCTTCCGCTTTGAGATTTTCTAATTTTCCGTTTACAGCTTCAACAGCCTGGTAAGTCGGAACAGTTCCAATAGGTATGGGGGAATTTTCAATAATCGTCTGCCTTATTACATTCAAATTTCCGCCGGTGCTCAAATCCATCGCAGTGTCAGCACCGTATTTTATTGCATACTGCAATTTTTTTAATTCCTCTCCGACACTCGCCCTTATTTTAGAAGCTCCGATATTTGCATTGATTTTTGTCTTCAGTCCCTTGCCTATTCCAATCGGATGCAATTTTTTGTGATTAATGTTTGCAGGAATTATAATTGTTCCTTTAGAAATCTCATCCCTTAACCATTCAACGTTAACATTTTCCTGCCCGGCAACATACTTCATCTCTTTTGTTACAGTGCCGTCTCTTGCATATTTTAACTGTGTAGGCATGTGTTTTGAAAATTTAAGTGCTTTATAAAGATTTTGGATTCAATAATAAAAAGAATTATTTATAAAAATTTGCGCTTATATTCAGCAGCATCTGAGAAATTTCCTTGCCTTTTTCGCTCAGGGCGTAGCAAACTCTTTTTTGATTGTTGATAACTGTCTTTTCCACCAGCCCAAGAGCCTCAAGCAATTTTAGTTTCTTGGAAAGCGCGCGGGATGTAACTTTCAGGCTTTTTTTAATCTTTGAAAAGGGCATATGCTCATAGAGCAATAGGAAAAGCAGCAATGGAACTATCCATTTTTTGCCCAATGTTTCCATGAATTCAAATAACAGGTTATAGTTTTGCAGCATTTTAGTATACGATGAGATACTAACACTTAAATAGGATTTTACTTAATTGCAATTCATAAAACATTGATCTTATATAAAATTTTCGATTCAAACTCGGTGATATTATGAAAATTTTTTTCGCAAGCCAGTCATTTTATCCGCACGTTGGCGGAGTATCCACATATTTGCTTAATCTAGCCAAAGGGCTGATGCAAAGAGGCAATGAAGTCATTGAAGTGCACCTGAGGACCCCTAACGAGTCAAGCGAAGAAACCGTCAAGGGAATAAAAGTATTCAGGATACCCAAAGAGCCGTTAAAGGAAAATTTGCTTAAAGGCTACAGCAATTTCAAGGAAAGAATCTACAAAGAATGCCATGGCGAAGGGGAGCTGTTCAAAAAAGAACCATTGATAACATATGGGTATGACGAGTACAATCAAATAAACTTATCCATTGGAAAGCAGATAGAAGAACTTCTTGAAAAGCATCCTACTGAGATAGTCCATATTCACGATTTCCAGCTCTTATTGATTTACAGGAACACTCCAAGAGGAATCCCAGTTATATTGACTTGGCACATTCCATTTATAGATTCTATATCAAAGCACCTCAAGCAGTTTCTGATTAAGCATATGAAAGAATTTGACAAAGTGATTTTTTCCTGCGAAGAATATGCAAAATCGGCTGTAAAAGCAGGCTTGCCTCATGAGAAAGTGGAAATAATTCATCCGATTGCAAACACTATTTTATTCAAGCCTAAAGATGTGGGGAATGAGATAAAAAAGCTCTATAGAATCCCAGAAGACTGCAGGATTATTTTATGCGTCCAGAGAATTGACTCAAAAAGCGGCCATGTGCAGCTAATCAAGGCCATGCCAAGAATAATTGAAAAATTACAAAAAGTCAAGCTAATGTTTGTCGGTGGCGAGTCTATGACAAGCAAGATATCGCACGAAAGAGATGCCTACCAAAATGAGGTACGCGAGTTGATTAAAAAGCTTAAACTCGAAAAGGATATAATTTTTACGGGAAGCGTCGATTATGAAAAACTCCCCCTTTACTATAATACTGCGGATATAGTTGCCTTGGCTTCTAAAAACGAAGGGTTTGGCCTGGCTTTGACAGAAGGCATGTCCTGCGGAAAGCCAGTGATAGGGACAAATGTCCCGGGCATCGCCTTGCAAGTAAAAGACGGCGTGAATGGGTTTTTGGTGGAAGTCAGCGATTACGAGAAAACAGCCGACAAGCTGCTCAAATTGCTGGCAGACGGCAAGTTAAGGGAAAGGATGGGAAAAGAAAGCCTGCGCATTGTCAAGTCAAAATTTGAAATGCCAAAAGGGATTGACAAGCATCACCAGCTCTATATGGGGCTGTTAAAAGAAAAAACCGACTGGCGGCTTGAAAAGATAAAACTCGATGACGTGTCCGCCATCATAACGGATTTTGACAGGACCATCACAAATAAGCCGGGAGTTGTAGATGAAACAATTTTAAGAGAGCTGGAATCATTAAACAAGCCCTTGTTTCTTGTTACCGGAAGAGAAGCCGAATACGCAAAAAAACTTTACAAGAAATATCCTATATGGGATTGCATAATTGCAGAAAATGGAAGTTATGTATATTTTCCAACTAGCGAGCTTGCTTGGACATTCACATCAGAAAAATTCGAGGAGGCAAAAAGAATGCTCAGGATGAGCGGGTTTCCCGCAAATTTCGGCAATGCTGTAATAAGCGTTTCAATAAAGCTTGAGCAGAAACTGGCTGATTTGCTTGAAAGTATAACAGGATATCTCGGCTTCAGGACAAATGTAGACGAAGTCATGGTATTGCCAAGAGGAATAGACAAAGGTGTCAGTGTTAAGCTGGCTTTGAATTATCTCAGCTTGGATCCTGAAAAGACCATAATAATCGGCGACGGAGAAAACGACATAGATTTGTTTACCATACCCGGATTCAAGATTGCAGTTGCAAACGCTGCTGACCGGCTCAAGCTTTTCGCGGACGAAGTCACTAAAAAGCCTTCAACCGAGGGCATTCTTGAGATAATAGAAAAGCTAAGGATGTAGTTTTTAATTAAAATGGTATTGGATAATAACATAATAAACATCGAAATCATCATTGCAATAGCTGGCATTGTA
>DATDYS010000041.1:0-20613 GCA_035288925.1 Candidatus Nanoarchaeia archaeon | reverse complement strand
GTATTTAAAAGTTTGCTTAACTAAAGTTTATATTGAAAATAAATGTATTTAAAAGTTTGCTATGTTTTTTTCACGTCAAGAACTAGCAAATTATAAATACGCATACAATCACTAGTCTACAATGGAAGAAGAATATATAATAGACACATCAATTTGGGTTGACCTTTACGAAGATAGGAAAGATTACAACAACGAGCCGCTAGGTAATTACGCCTTTAAGCTGCTTGTCAAAATAAAAGCAAAAGAAAGTGCTATTGTGCTTACTGATTTTCTTATAAGAGAACTTGAGACAATTTATTCAGTTGCAGAAATCAATGGAATGTTCAAGCCTTTTGAGAAAATTATAAAAAAGATTATTGCCACAGAAAAACAGTGGGAAGAAGCCAAAAAAATTGCAAAAGAAAGAGATGTGCCTGCTGGAGATGCTTTGCACGTTATAATAGCAAGGGACAATAATTTTATCCTTGTAACCAGAGACAGGCATTTCAGAGAGCTGGAGGATATATCCAAACATTATAAGCCGGAAGAACTTATCTAATCTTTTTTTCTAATTCATTGAACACTTTTTCCCTAATTTTATCAAGGTCTGCGTCACTCGTTCTCCTTTTAGATGCTCCTTTTAGGTGAGCAATCTCTATCATGGCTTCTTTTAGCTTGGTTTCTTCCATTTTTTCTCTAAGGGCATTTCTGATAAATTCTGTTCTGTTATGGTATCCCTGTTTCTCTACCATAGAGTCTATCTCCTTCAAGAATGTATCGTCCAGCTTTAGAGTAATCATTTCAGTTGTCATATAGCTATTGTATATACAACAGATATATAAACTTTTCGCCCCGTTTCCCTAGGAATATTAGCACAACTTAATTTTATTTCATCTCTTTATCTGCCCATTTCCCAAAATCCTTGTTTGCGGATGAATCAATCTTTAAAATGCACGGAATTTCATAGGAATGGATCTTCTTAACGTCGCTCACAATTCTACTGAAATTTGCCTCATTGGTTTTTGCAATAATAACATTCTCCGCTTCATTCATTATTTTTCCCTTCCACCGGTACATGCTTCTTATTGGAAATATGTTGGCGCAGGCTATTAGCCTTTTTTTCAGCAGGCGCAGTGAAATCTTTTCAGCTTCAACAGCATCTTTGCAGACTATATACGCGAGTGTCATAAGTTTTAGTTGATTATTTGATATATTAATTTATTGATTATGGCTTAATTTCCGCTATCTTTAAAAAACACCAATAACTCCTGGATGTTATGTACCTGTTTTCAAACATTTTTGGGGTCTTTGTATTTGACGAGTCTTTCAAGATAGTTGACGAGCTGTTATTTGAGAATAGCGCCGATATTGAAACAAAAGAATCATTTATCCAAAAACTGAAGCACAGCCACAAAAATCTTCAGGAGCCTGATAAGGAAGAATTAAGAAAAATTTTAGTTAATTTTAGAGACAGCAGGTTTTTCGGTGATTTCTACAATAAAAACTTGCAATTAACAAAGCTGGAAGTGAAAAATTCAGTCAACGAAGATGTTCTAATAATTCAGTCCATTAAATCAATTGATGAGCTGGACAAGGCAATAAACCTTTTTGCAAAAAGATTAAGGGAATGGTATGACTTATACAACCCGGAATTTTCAAGGTCGATTGAAATTCATGAGAAGTTTGTGGAAGAAATTCTTGAAAGCCAAAAAGACGAGTTGCTGAAGAAAATAAATGTAAAGCCGGAAGATTCGTTTGGCGCTGATTTTGAACAGGAAAATCTTGAGCCATTAAGAAATTTAACGCACCAAATCTACGATTTATACCAGCTAAGAAAAAGCCAATTGGATTACATTTCAAAGCTTATGGATGAATACTGCCCAAACACAAAGGCAATCTGCGAGGTCATGATTGCCGCCCGGCTTTTGGAGCACGCAGGCTCATTAAGGAGATTAAGCGAAATGCCAGCCTCAACAATACAGATTCTCGGCGCGGAAAAAGCATTGTTCAGGCACATGAAAACGGGCGCAAGGTCTCCAAAGCACGGTGTCATTGTAAGCCATTCGCTTATAGCCAAGGCCCCTATGAAACTGCACGGCAAAATTGCAAGGAGTTTGGCTGACAAAATTTCAATAGCCGCAAAAGTTGATTACTTCAGGGGAAAATTCATCGGGGACAAGCTGAGAAATGATTTGGAAGAAAAATTCAAGGAAACAAAATGATAAACAAATCCAGAATTTTTGAAGTTTATGAATCTTATGAGAAGAGACGGCAGCTTTATACAATAAATTTAGTTCCCGGAAAGCAGGTTTATGGTGAAAGATTAGTAATCGAAAACGGCGTAGAATACAGGGAATGGGACGTCTTCAAGAGCAAGATTGCTTCTTCAATCCTGAAAGGAAGCCCTAACATCTTCATAAGAAAAAAAGATGTTGTCCTGTACCTCGGTTCCGCATCCGGAACAACCGTAAGCCATGTTTCAGACATTGTGGGAACTGAAGGATTAATTTTCGCTGTCGACATTGCCCCAAGGGTCATGAGGGATTTAATCTTTTTGTCCTACCAAAGAAAAAATATTGTACCGATACTTGCGGACTCAAACAAAACGGATTTATTAAAAGAAAGGGCCTGCACAGTTGATGTCCTCTACCAGGATGTTGCGCAAAAAAACCAGGTTGAAATATTTCTCAAAAACGCAGATTTGTTCTTAAAGGATGGCGGCTATGCGCTGCTGGCGGTCAAGGCACGAAGCATGGACGTTACAAAAAATCCGAAGCAGATTTTCCGGGACGTCAAGGAAAGGCTTGAGAAAGAAATGACAATTATTGACCAGCGCGATTTGGACCCTTTCCAGAAAGACCACGCAATGTTCATCTGCAAGAAAAAATAAAATAAGCAGTATGCACCTTAAATTAACAATTCAATGGGTGGGTGGAGGGCAACGTGCTATACTTTTAGTGCAATAATGAAATTCCCTCCCTAATAATATACATTAAATAAAATAGAAAATAACATTTAATTAAATCAAAATGCCAAAACTAAAAGATTTTGGATTATATTTTATAACTGACAGCAGGCTCACAAGAAAAACCGTAGTTGAGGACGTTAAGTCAGCCATAAAAGGCGGCGTAAAGATAATTCAGTACAGGGAAAAGGGCGCTTCCAAAGAACAAATGCTCGTGGAAGCAAAAGAAATAAAAAACTTATGTAAAAAAAACAATGTGATTTTTCTCGTCAATGACGGGGTTGACATTGCATTGGCAGCTGATGCGGACGGCGTGCATCTTGGCCAGGATGATTTAAGTTACGAAACTGCAAGAAAGCTTTTGGGCAAAAATAAAATTATCGGGCTGACAGCGCATAATGTCAAGGAATCAGTTGAAGCCGAAAAGCTCGGGGCGGATTACATTGGCTTAAGCCCAATTTTTCCGACAAACACAAAATCTGATGCGGGAAAAGCCTGCGGAACTGAAATGATAGCCCAGGTAAAAAAACATGTCAAAATACCGATTGTTGCCATTGGCGGCATAAATGAGTCAAATATCGGGCAGGTTCTAAAGGCAGGCGCAAGGAATATGGCAATTATTTCAGCGATTTTGACGAAAGATGATGTAGGAAAAGCTGTAAGGGGATTTCAAATGATAATTAACACATATAAATAGCAAATTTTATATAATCTCCCTTTTAATTCACTTTCATGAAAAAGAGAGTGAGCATTTTTATTTTGATATTTATTCTATTTGCTGTTTCTGCATCTTATGCGCATGAGGAAGAGCAGGATTTTGAATTAAATCACCAGCCTTATCCGGTTACCCCGCTCCAGGCTGTTGGATATGGCTCTTTGGCATTTACGCTGCTTGCGCTTGTTATATTTTTTTTCCGTTCGAGCATGAACGAAACAGCAAAGAAGCTGTCATACTCTTTGCTTGTGATTATTATATCAGCTGTTACAATTTATTTGGCGGCAACGACCATATCTGCCAATATTAATTCTGCCACGAAAGGGCCGGTGCACTGGCATGCAGATTATGAAATCTGGGCATGCGGCAAAAAGATATCACTTCCTGAGCCCAAAGGCATATCCAACAAGCAGGGCACTAACTTATTTCATTCTCATAATGACAACAGAATTCATGTAGAGGGTGTTTTAATGCAGCAAAATCAGGCAAGCCTAGGTGCATTCTTCCAGGCCACCGGCGGTTATTTATCAGGCGACGAAATAAAGATTCCAACGGACGAAGGATTGATAGCAAAGCACAATGGAGATTTTTGCAATAGCCAGCCGGGCAGGCTTTATGTTTTTGTAAATGGAAATTTAGCCAGCGATCCGGCAAATTATGTGATTGCGCCCTTTGAAAAAGTTCCGCCAGGAGACCAGATAAAATTTATTTTCACAGAAAAACCGGCAGAAAGCATAAATTCCAGCATAGGCTAAAATGGCAGTACAAGCGTATCTCCCCAATCTAGGAACGGTAATTGTGACGGCGCTTATAGACTCAATTAATCCGTGTGCTATTGGAGTGCTGATATTGCTCATTTCAATGCTTGTGGTTTACAAGTCAAAATCAGACCTTTTAAAATACGGGCTGATTTACATATTCTTTGTGTTCTTTACTTATCTTCTTGCTGGCTTGGGGTTATTATACTTCTTAACCATAATCCCCCTTTACCTAAGTGAATATATTTCTATAGCTGTTGGAGTACTAGTTGTTGCTGCAGGATTAATCGAGATAAAAGATTTTTTCTGGTATGGCCGAGGTTTGACCTTGTCAATCCCGAGTGATAAAGCCAAGAAAATTTATGAAATGTCAAGAAAAATAACATTCCCCGCTATGATTGTGCTGGGCGTTTTTGTTGCAGGAGTCGAGCTTCCGTGCACCGGCGGCCCGTACCTGGCGATTCTTGTATTTTTATCCCAGAATTTTAATTTCCAGGCGCTGATGCTGCTCATATTTTACAATATTATTTTTGTCATGCCGCTGGTTGTCATACTTTTAATGGTTTATTTTGGGATGAAAGTTCAGCACCTCAAGAGATGGAAGCAGGATAACCGGGGATATATGCGCTTTGCGATGGGAATTATTTTGATATTTTTAGGGTGGCTTTTGATTTTGATAGCAAACGGCACGGTAAACCTAGGCTGATAAAAATGAAAGACAAAACAAAAAAATCCGCGAGAAAACTGATTCAGATAGTAAAGCGCAAGGGGCATTCGGAGATTTACGATGAAAGAAAGGTTTTCGGCTCGTGCTTTTTTGCCTGTAAGAACGCCCATTTGAGCGACAATGAGGCGGAAGCCATTTCAGAAAATGTTACGGCAAAAGCCACAAAATGGGTAAAAGAAAGAAAAGTTGTCTCATCAAACGAAATTTTCAGGTTTATGGTGAACGAGCTCAAAAAGCACAATGATGATATTTCGTTTTTGTATGAGACCCACAGGGATATATCGTAAGGTTTTTAATATTTAATTGAAAAAATAAAATTTAAAATCAAGGAGGCGGCTTGATTGGGCTGCAAGCACTGGCAAAAAATATGATATTGGGCTGTTTGGAAAAATAATTGCTAAAATTAAATCAAAAAAACAAAATAAATTTATTTGCAGTCATAAATTAAAAACAAATCAATTAAAAAGGTGAGAAAATGGCAAAAACAAAGAAATCAAAGCAAGCAGGAAAGAAAAAACAAAGTCCAAAGATGAGCGCAAAGAAAAAGAATGTATGCGAATTTTGCTAATCAAGATTTTAAGCCAGGCAGTGTAATTTTATACAATGGCAACCAGAATGCAGAAAGCCAAAAAAGCATTTGAAAATAAGGACATTAATTTAGCGGAAGCTGCGCATACCAAAAAAAGCATTCAGGAAAAAATTCACGCGGAATCCCACGTTACAGCCGGCCAATATCTCGGCGAGTTTGTCTACGGCGCTATAGACGGAACCGTAACTACCTTTGCGGTTGTTGCCGGGGCTGCCGGCGCATCATTATCTTCGGGGATAGTCATAATACTCGGGTTTGCAAACCTGCTGGCGGACGGATTCTCTATGGCCTGCGGCAATTTTCTAAGCGAAAGAACCCAGAGGGATTACATTGAAAAGGAAAGGAAAAGGGAAGAGTGGGAAATAGAAAACGTTCGTGAAGGCGAGGTAGAGGAAATCAGGGAAATTTTCAAAAAAAAAGGATTCAAGGGAAAAGATTTGGAAAGGGCTGTTCAAATCATAACTTCAGATAAGAAAGTTTGGGTTGATACGATGATGTCAGACGAACTTGGACTGATTGAAAGCCCAAAAAGCCCATGGAAGACCGCAGCGAGCACTTATTTTGGGTTTATAGTAATTGGCATAATCCCTCTGATGGCATATGTTCTTTCCTATTTTTTTCCGTTTTTCCAAAAAGGCACATTCATGATAGCCGCTATTATGACTTTGTTTGCCTTGATTATAACTGGAGTCATTAAAAGGTATGTTACCAAGAAGGATTTGTGGAAATCCGTCATTGAAACAGTATTCGTCGGGGGTGCAGCAGCAACCATTGCATACTTTATAGGGTTCTTTTTAAGGTGGCTTATTGGAACGTACTAAGGCAAAATAAGCTTTCATGAACGAAGCTAAACCCATTTAATCCTTTTAAGGCAGGATAAAGTTTATTAAACATAAAAGTTTTCGTGCTACATTATATATAAAACTAGGTTTTAGGGGGTGTAAATATGAAAAAAATAATATTTTTGTTATGTGTTTTGGCTATTTTGGCATTGAGTGCGTGCGGCAAGCAGAATTCAGACCAAATAGTCGGTCAGGGTTCTGATGTTCCTGTACAAGCGCCAGCTCCAGCACAGAACACAGCACAGAACGGCGATTTCAAGGAGTTTAAGATAACCGCAAAGCAATTCGAGTTTACTCCGTCTACCATAGAAGTGAATAAAGGCGACAAGGTAAAGTTGGTTGTTACAAGCGTTGATGTGCCTCACGGTATCGCAATAAAAGAATACGGGATAAATGAGCAATTGCCTGTTGGAAAGCCCGTAACAATTGAATTTACAGCCGACAAAGCAGGAACATTCACAGCTTACTGCTCGGTCTTCTGCGGCTCCGGCCACAGCAACATGAAAGGGAATCTGGTTGTGAAATAAATTATTTATTTTTACTGCAAATTGAGCCTAAAACTCAGCAGCTTGCTGCGATTGGGTTTATTTTATTAAATTATTATTTTAGTTTTACTTAAAATGAAAGGCATAAAAAACATCATAATTTTAGTTTCAGCACTTCTAGCTTTTGTGGTTTTTGTTGGAGCGCATTCTATTTTTCTGTTTGGTATAAGCCTGGATTTTGACAGGGATTTAAAGTCAAATGTAATCTCTGCAGCTCAAAAATACCTTAATACCCGCGAAGATCCAATAGCTTTTGATTTAGATAGGGGATTAATAATTGTTCATTTTGATCCAGACCAAAGGCGTTATGTTGAAGTTAACCCTTTAGGATACAGAATCCAGGGAATGCATGATGATCGCCTTAAGCATACTCAAGGAACAAAAACAATTAAACAGGAAAGGGGGCTTGAGATTGCAAAAAAGGTTTATGATTCCCTGCCGCAAGATGCAAAGTCAGAGCTTAAGTATGATGAAGATGTTGCTGAAGTCGACGATACCTATTTTTACAAATGGTTTCGCTATGTAAACGGCGTTTTGGTTGCAGCAGAGGATTTTTCAGTAACTGTGGACGCCGTTAACAAAAATGTTATTGGATATCGTCTTGCAATTTTTAATTACCCAAAAAACGCAATAGATACCAATCCGGCAATTACTTCAAATGTAGCAAAAAAAGTTGCAGAGTTGGCTTACAATCTGCAATCTGTAAAAGATTTTGAGCCCTATTTGATAATCGATGGGGATGAGCCAGTATGGGTTACCCGCCTTCAGGGCCAATTCTACCCATTCTACATTGGAATTAGCGCAAAAGATGGCAGCATTGCATTCTCAGGATCGTTGCCTGGAGATATCCCAAAAAACTACCATGCCGGAAAAGAAATTAAAATTGTTGAAAGTGATTTTATTAAAAATATTTATGGAGAAAAATGAAAAAATTAATCTTTATTTTATTGATTTTGGCTGCCTTAATCGGTTCATGCTCTTCAATAGATTCCGATGCGGTTAAAGCAAAAAAAATTATAGAATTCCATAAGGTAAAATTTAATAACCTGCCGCTAAGCGGCGCTGTTGTAGGCGGCATTAGGGAGATTGGCATAAATGGCTCACAGTATACATGGGAACCTGAGAATGTCGTGTTAAAAAAAGGGGAAACAGCAAGATTAATAGTCCAAACAAATGATATCCAGCATGGCTTTGAAGTAGAGGGATTGCAGATTCCCAACTGGGACTACGATACCATAATAAAAAAAGGAGATAAACAAATAATAGAATTCACCCCGGATGAGGCCGGCACATGGGACATGGCCTGCACAGTTTATTGCGGTCCCGGCCATAACGGAATGAAAGGGAAATTTATTGTTAGGGAATAAAAAATGAAAAAACAAAATTTAATTTTGATTTCGGTGTTTTTATTTCTGATCCCCATTGCATTTTCACAGTCCGGGCTGGAAAAAATACAGCAGTACAACCGGGAGCAGGCAGTCTTTTATCTCCAGAATCTTTCATTTTTTGTCGCATTTGTCGGCGGAATGATAAGTGTCCTGCTCCCGTGTACACTGGCAATACTTCCGGCTTTCTTTGCATACACTTTCAAGGAGCGCAAAGAGATAACAAAAATGACTTTGGTATTTTTTGTTGGATTTTCGCTTATTTTCATAATCCTCGGCATTTTCGCGTCTGCAATAGGCCAGACACTGGCATCAATCCAGGTTGCCAATACAAAAATGCTCGTCATAGCTGCGGGAGTGCTTTTAATGCTGTTCGGAATAATGACCATTCTGGGGAAAGGGTTTAATTTCATAAGTCTTGATAAGAAAACCGGGCACGATATTTTTGGAATTTTCTCATTCGGAATTTTATTCGGGTTGGGGTGGAGCGCATGCCTCGGGCCGGTGCTCGCCGGAATCCTGCTGATAGCCTCAACGTTCCACAATTATTTCTACGCGGGCGCGTTGTTGTTTTTCTACTCCCTGGGGTTGTTTGTTCCTCTGTTTTTGATTTCAATCTTTTTTGACAAATTCAACTTAACTCAGGCATCATGGATTAAAGGAAAAGAATTTGAAGTGAAAATATTCGGGAAACCTTTTTTCATACACACAACAAAAGTTGCTGCGGGAATTTTATTGATAGCTTCAGGATTAATTTTTATAATTTACAATGGAACCACTAAGTTCAATACACTTGACCCGCTGAAGATTTCCATCTATGCCTACATTTTTGAAGGCAAGCTTTTTAAAATACCTTACATAGATTTTATAGGCTTTGCGGCATTTTTATTGTTTGTCTCATTGGTTTGGTATTTTATATACAGGCGAAGCAAGGAAAATCAAAATGCAGAAAACAACCAAAAATAGCCAAATTGGCTTTTATGAACGGAAATAAACCTGTTTTAGCCGTATTTTTCAAAAATAAGATATATATACAGGAGCGTTTTTCAAGTAAACTATATATACGAAAGGGTACTTCGGACTATAAACATGGAAAAAGATGATAAATTGATGGAGAAGGTGATAATATCTCTCGCCATACTGGTGGGCGCGATGCTTGTCTTCAGCCAGTATCAATTCTATAAGATTTCCCAGGCGGGCGTTTGGGTATATTTATCCATGATTTTGATTCTTGCTTTAGTCGGCTTGGTAGCATGGTACCTTGTAGAGAGGAACGAAACACACCATCACTCCGAGATTGCCCATCATTTGCGCGGGGAAAAGCCAGCTCCATGGACGTTCATGGAAAAAGTAAGCTATGGATTTATAGCTCTCGTTGCGGTTCTTATTTTATTTAATCAGGTTCAACTTTCGCAGGCATCGGCCTTGGCGGGTCTTAGCTCGCCGTTGGCTTTCAAGTCTTTTTCTTCCAAGACATCATTGGCTTTGACAGGCGACCCTTCAAAGGACGCATTTACTGTTGTAATTCCGAGAGGCATTCCATTTTACGGCGAAGAATTGGGGGTTTCATTTGAGGACCCAATTCAAAGCCTAGAGACAATAGCAAATCTTGACCCTGCTTATGGGAGAACTAAAGTTCAGCTCGATGCGGCACAGAAGCAGAGGTACATCAGTATTTTAACAACTCCAACCATAACCTGTGAATTCTGCTGCGGCGTCAAGACTGCCGTAACAAAAACAGGCGAGCCGGCGTGCGGGTGCAAGCACGTATGGGCAATGAGGGGATTGGCGGCATATCTTATCAAAAACTACCCGACCTTAAGCGATGATGAAATAAAGAGGGAAGTTGTCAAGTGGAAAGGGCTGTTTTTCCCGAAACAAATGATTCAGAGATATGTTCAGGAGGTGCAAAGCGGGCAATACACCCCGGATATTGCAGCCTTGCTTTTAAGTGTTGATGAAAGCAAAATAAAATCTGCAGCAGCACCGGCTGCTTCAGGCGGCAACACGGACACATCGGCTCAAGCCACTTCAGCCGATATTGGCAACCTTCCGGACATGGTAGGCGGGTGCTAAGTTCAGTGATTTAAATTAATAAAAAAATCGGAGGTATGGAAAATTTCACGAATTTTCTGACCTCCTCAAAAAAATCGGAGGTTTTAAAAATGAACAGAAACGTCATTATTGTGATTGTGCTTGTTGTTTTGGTTCTGCTTACTGCAGTCCAGGCAGTTCAGCTTAGTTCGCTGAAATCAAGCATAAGCGCGGGAAAGGTAAGTGTCGGAAGCGCTCCGGCAGTAAGCTCAACTGGCTCAGCAGGAAGCGGAGCAGCAAACATCAACAGCCTTCCAGACATGGTAGGCGGATGCTAGCATTTTAATGGGGGTAAAAATATGAACACAAAAGCATTGGTTTTATTTGTTTTGGTAGTGGGCGTTTTTTTGATTGGCTGTTCGCAAAGCCCATCGGGAAACTACGCGGCTTACAACCAGCCGCAGGGCCAGCAGCCGCAAGGCGGCCAATATGTAGGCGGAGGATGCGGAGTTGCACCACAGGGCAGCGCTGCAGACACTCCAGTAGGATCGCTCGTATCAAATAACGCTGAATTGTAAATTAAAATGGAGCTTAGCAAAAGAGAAAAGCGCAAGCTTAAACTTGACAGGCTAAGGCAGGACAGCCTCAATTCTCAAAAAGAATATGAGCAGAGGCTCGAGCACCAGAAACAGTTTCACGAGCAAAAAGCAAAATCCAGCAAAACAAAATACTACATTATTGCCGCTGTGATTGCGGTTTTAATGATTGCAGGCACAGCTTATTTTGTTTATTCGGCAAACAGGCCAGGGCCATACGATAACTTTGCAAAATGCCTGACGGAAAAAGGAGCCGTCATGTACGGTGCCATGGAGTGGTGCAAATACACCCAAGGCCAAAGGGCAATGTTTGGGAAATCTTTCAAGTACATCAATTATCATGAGTTTACGGAATTGCCGGGCATAAGTAAAACGCCAACTTGGGTTATAGATGGCAAATGGTATGAAAACGCGCAGTCACTCGATAAGTTAGGCGAATTAACTGGCTGCAAAATCTGAGGGATTTAAATGGAAGAAGGAAAAAAAGAAGGGCATCATGAGGGGACACACCACACCGGATCGCACAGCTATGGACACGTTCCCCCGCAGCATCATTCAGCAAAAAAAATTAACAATTATCACATCTTCGTGGGGCTTTCTGTATTGCTCGCAGTCATCCTTCTTTTCAGTATTATGCAGACATTTAGCATAAGCGGCGCTCTGAAAGACAAGACAGAAAAGGCGAAAGAGCTTGCCAAGCCTGCAAAGATTGATATCTTGGTTATCAGAAATTCAGAATGCACAGATTGTTTTGATATTTCGCAGGTTGTCCAGTTCATTAAATCGGCAAAAGTTGAAGTGGCATCGGAAAAAAATGCCGAGTTTGATTCAGCAGAGGGAAAACAGCTCATTGCAAAATATAACCTGGAAAAAATCCCTGCAGTTGTAGTAACTGGGGAAATTGACAAGGCAAGTCTTGAAGGTTTTGAAAAAAAGGACGATGCTTTGCTCTTTAAGCAAGTTCCAGCGCCTTATACAAGCGCAACAAGCGGTGAAATAACGGGAAGAATTAGTTTAGTGATTCTTGCCGATCCAGCCTGCACCAAGTGCGACGACATAAATAACCTTGTCAATCAGATGAAGCTTTCCGGCATAAAAATAGTTGAGCAGAAGAACATTAGCAGCAGCAGCAGCGAAGGCACGGCGCTAATATCAAAGTATACTCTTGGCTTTGTTCCAACAATAATTCTGTCAAAAGATGCCGAGGCTTACCCGATAATAAATCAGGCATGGGAACAGCTCGGGACTGTGGAATCAGACGGCTCGTATGTTTTAAGGACGGTTTATCCGCCCTATATTAATCTAACGACAGGAACATTGAGAGGTCTCGTTGATATAACCTACTTGACTGATAAAAGCTGCACTGAATGCTACAACGTAAGCACACATAGGCAGATACTCGCAAGCCCGCAGACTTTTGCGATAAAGCTTGACAAGGAAACAACAGTCGACATAAGCGATGCAGCGGGAAAAAATCTTGTTGCAAAATACAATATAACGCAGGTGCCAACAGTTATATTGTCAGGCGAAACTGCAGTTTATCCTTCCTCTCAGAACTTAAATCAATTTTTCTCAGTGGAGAAAGACGGCTCATATATCTTCAGAAAGCTGGCTGTAGTTGGTGTTTACAGGGACCTGATGACTAACCAGGTTGTTAAGCCGCAGACTGCTGCTCAGTAATTTGAATCTAATTTTTTATTATTTTACTTAGAATGGCAAAGAAAAGCGCAATTTTGTACGGCATCATCACCCTCTTGCTGGTTTTATTTTTATGGCAGTGGGTTTCTAATGGAAGTTTAATAAATCGGCTAACTAATCTGAATAATCAGGCAGCTCTTCTGCAGAATTATAACGGCCAATTATCCAAGCTAAGCGGAATAGGCGCTTTGAAATCCACTCACATCCATGCAGACATCAAGGTTTACATTAACGGCAAATCCATAGATTTCTCACAAAAAAAGTATCAATTGGCAACAAGCTACATACATTTTGAAGATGGCGTTGGAGATGTTATGCACATACACGCGACTGGCTTGGCAATGCGGCACTTGCTTAAATCTTTGAATGGCGATTTCAACAATAATTGCCTGGCACTTGAAAGCCAAACTAGCTGCAGCGATGGAAATAAAAAATTAAAGTTTTATGTCAACGGAAAGCAAAATAATGAGTTTGGGTATTATGTAATTCAAGATTTGGACAAGCTTCTTGTATCATACGGCGCAGAGAATGATTCAGAAATTCAAAAGCAGCTGAAATCTGTGACGAATCTGGCTCCGGAATACAGCGCGAGTAAGGATGCCGAATAAAATTTTTGTTGAGATTGATACTTACCAAATTGGTTATTAGTTCTTTGCTTTGCAAAAATTGATTAATAATAGCCTAATTTACATAAAGAACCGACGACAAACTTAAATTAAAAATAAAAAATCGAAACGTTTAAATATATCTTAGCTAATGCAAACTATATTCTTTAGAACATATATTAGGGGGTTTGTTTGATGGCTGTTCAGAACAAGGAAATATTCAACGTTTTTTTCAGGGAAAAGCCGGCAATGATGCTGGTTGAGCTCAAAAATGCAAAAGGTGAGATATACGCCTCTTCAGTTGCAAAGACTGTTGACTGCACTTATTCCCACGTTGTGAAAATTCTTCAGGAAATGCAGAAAGCAGGGTTGATTAATTTTGAGAAGCAGGGCAGATTAAAGCTTCTTACTCTTACGAAAATGGGGCAGGAAGTAGCTGACAAGATTGACGGGATAAGAACGATACTTTGATTCTAAACTTAGGGAATAATCACCCAATCTTTTCTTCCATCGCATACTTTCCAAGAACTTCTTTTGCAGATTGTAAAAAATCTCCCTCTTTGTCCGTTGGAATCACAGCTCCTGCGGCATTCTGATGCCCGCCGGCTTCTGAATTTCCAATGCCCCCGATTATTTCTCCGATTATGTTTCTCAAGTCAAGTTTTCCTTCTATATTGTTGGTTGTCCTGAGGGAGATTTTTGTGTTCCCGTCAACTGCCTGCGCCATTGAAAGGATAAAAAGATTGTTTGTCATGACATTTGATTTGGATAATATTGACGCCAGAGTGCCGATCATTGTTGACATCACTTTGTCTTTTGCATTTATAATGACAAAATGGTTTCCCCAGTGCACGTCATCAGTGAACTTGTTTTCATGATACCAATTTAGAGCGCCGACAATCTCTTTCTTGTAATCAGCCAGGCTTCTGATTGCCTGCTGTTTTATTTTTTTATCTCCAAGGCATGCCCCAATTCCATAAGATGCCCTTCCAAGCCGGCCGCATGCATTCAGCAAAGTCGCAAATTCTTTTGCATCCCTTGTTGGGCTTTCTTCCTGCTCGTGAGGGAGTATGTATATATCCCCCAAAACATCATCCGGCTTTGACTCAGCCAGCCTTTTCATTATAATCCCGGTAATGAGCTTCCTCATCTCGTCTTCACCAAGCTGGGCTATTTTCTTCCATCCGCTTCCGTTTTTTGGGTCTATGCCAATCTGGCTGAGGAATTGTATAGCTCCGCTCTCGCTTCCACTTACTCCAGGAATATAAGGGTCAGTGCAGTACTCCAGCGCTTTGTGCAGCGGCTTTGTCTGAATTCCGAAAATCCTAAGCCCTTTTGTGACTTTTATCTTGTTCTTTCTTACTGCAACATCAAGAATCTCCTGATTCAACCTTAAGAACCCACCCTGATACTGCATATCTCCCATGGCCCCTATGATTGCAACGTGCGCCATGTCTTCCATTGCCTTATCAACCGCGCATGCAAACCTGAAAACGACACCGGCTCCTGAAATTTCTTTTCCGCCGTCAATTCCAAACAGGTGAGGATTGACAAACACAATGTCTTCATATTTGGCGGATTCTTCAACAGTATGGTGGTCTAAAATGAATACCTTCCTCCCTTTAAGCAGTTCCTGTATCTCGCCTAGCAATCCCGAACCCAGATCCGTAAATATAAAACAGTTGTAGGATTCAGAAGCAAATTGCGCAATAACCGCCCGGTTTAATTGTGGCACTATAGAAACAGAATATTTGCGATTATCACTGTTAAGCAGCTTAATCATGATTGATGCGGCGCTTATGCCGTCAGCATCAAGGTGGCTTATCAGCCTTATTACTTCTTTTTTATCGACATTCCTGAACGCTTCAGCAGCATTCCTAAGATTTTCATCAAATTGCCAGTAAGGATCCATTAAAGCACGCTCCAAGTGAAAATTTATTATTATGAAACACAATTTCTCAGTTTTTTATGTATAGGCTGTTTTTATATCTTGTTATTTTCCGAATCTTCTTTCCCTTTTGTTGAATTCAGCAATGCAGTTCTCAAAGTCTTTTTTTGTGAATTCCGGCCATAGCTTGTCCTGCAAAAATACCCATTCTGAATAGACACTTTGCCAAGTCAGGAAGTTTGATGTTCTTACCTCGCCGCCCGGCCTTATGATTAAATCAGGCTCGCTTTGAAGATAAAGATTTTTGGTTATTAGCTTTTCATCAATTTTATCTAAATCAATACCTGGATTATTTTTCAATATCTTTTTGAATGAGTCAATTATTTCCTGCCTTCCGCCATAGGCAAGGGCGAAATTCACAGTCAGTTTTTTATTATTCTTTGTCTTTTCAGCAACTTCCAGCATCGCTTTTCTTATGTCAGCAGGAAACATTTCAATTCTGCCTATCAAATTGATTCTTACGCCGTTTTTTAGAATCTTACTGTCATCTTTCATCTGCTTAAACTTCTTTTTGAAAAGATTGAACAGAAACTTAATTTCCTGCTCATTCCTGTTGAAATTTTCTGTTGAGAATGAGTAAAGCGTAAGTTCTTTTACACCTAATTCAAGGCACCATTTCAAGAGCTCTTCAATCTTCTTGATGCCGAACTCGTGGCCTTTCCAGGGCTGCAGGCCTAGCTTTTTGGCAAAGCGGCGGTTGCCGTCCAAAATCAAACCAACGTGTTTAGGAACTTTAGAAACCATGGCTAAGGGTAATCAGCTTTCTTTAAATAGATTTTGAATCAGAATCTTAAAACAAATACCAATCCAACCATCAGGCTTATTATAGAATAAGAGAATGCTAGCGCTTCCAAATAGTAAGCAGGCCCCGTACTGACCGCCGGCTGAGCCACTATGTTTGAGATTAAATTTCCCGTAACCGGGTTTGCGGAAGCATATTTTGCATCAATAAATGCCCCCGTCATAATAGCAAGCAAACTGCTTATAATCAGAAGCATTCCTATGATTTTCACCATTTCATTCAACCCTCTTGTTGTCTATTTTATATAGTTTTGCAAATAGCCCGATAAAAACGTCCTGCGGCACCTTAATGCCAGCTTCCACAAATGCCCTTGCAAAGTTATATCCGTTGCTATCTTCATCAGCTTCCGGCTTGAATTCGAGCAGATTGCTTAAGGTAAGGTCGCACATGAATCCCTCGTTCATAACGAGCACAGCATTTTTTTTATGTCTCTGCAGCGTTCTATTTGTCAAATCAATGCTGAACTCGTTTCTGTCAACATTAAAATTAATTAATTCCCATTCAATTAAATCTTTAATTATTTTATTGGCGTCATTATCCTGGATATATTTTTCTATTTCATTATTATTGATAAGGCCAGAAAAATCAGTTTTATTAGTTTGACTTAATCTGTAGGCCCTGCCCAAATAACCTTTGACTTTCTGCCGGCTGCCTTTTCGCTTCCACTCGTTCTCAACAAGGTATGCGTACTCTTTTCCTTTTATTTTCTTTACTCTGAAAAAGGCCATTTCAAAGAAGTTAGGCACTATGTATTTATAAGCTTTTTGATAGTCATTTAGAATTATTTTCCTATATAAAATGAAGAATTAAACGAACTATTTTATCGGATTGAAGCAGAAAACTCTTTTTTGAACTTTTCATTGGTCTTATGCAGTCTCTGGACGGCGTTAATTAGAGCATTCTTAGGGCTTACTTCCCCGTCTGTCTCTACTATTAGTTGTGGCACGCTTACCTGTGGATGCCTGATGCTGTATGTTGCAATCTTAACGTGCTTGTCGCTCCATAATTCTGTCTTCAGGGCGTTGCATAGAGTGTGGTCTGCGCCCTTGACTTCGAGCATCAATTTATTTTTTTTGTCGTCGAGAATTTTGATTTCCATTTTGCCTGTTACAAGGGATATCAAGGTGATTTAAAAATCTTTTGATGTTTGTGCTTTTTAAATAGATTATTTTTCCCGACGACAGAATATGTTATTTTTCAAGCCTGAAGCAGCTCACATTAATCCTGTGGATTTGTCGTCGGTGAAACTCAAAAGATGCTTTTAAAGGAAATTCAAAGTCCCAGATGTGGGTGATTCTGGCGTTTTTTTTGGCCGCAAAGCCCTCCAAAAAGGATTTACTCTCACTTTTATGGAAGGAATACACAATCGGGGCCGTTTCCAGTGCTTTTTCCAGGAACAGCCTATCACTGTGCTTCACTTTGGTTCCAAAAGGTGGGTTTTCCAAGACTACCTCCGCGTTGGTGTTTACCTCCCGTACATCCTTGCATATGAACTCCGCTTTGTACATTAGCCCATTATACTCTAAACTCTCACTTTCCACCTTTAAAATATTAGATTTGGCTGCTTCCAAGGCTTCTTTATCCATATCTATGAAAAATACCTTATCTGCGCCTAAGAGGAGGGCCCCGATTCCTAAAATACCCGTCCCACATCCCAGATCGGCCATCACTTTTCCTTCTATATCCCCTAAACTGTAGGCGTTCCAGAGTACTGAAGCTGCCACCTCGCTGTCTGTTGGGTACTGCTCTTTCATCACTTTTGGGTCTTTAAACACCCCTAGCTTTGACAAAGCTATTGCAAGGCTTGATCTGGATATAATTTTACTCATTTTATCCCTCACTTTATACGAGTAATCTCCTACTATTTATAATTTTTTATATTTTTTCAATATCGAAAATAAACCTTATATGACCCATTTCATATTAGCTCTCGCTTATCTCTATCATTTGTACCCTATTTTAACTCTCACTTCTCATGAGTAAACTTAATTTTACTTATTATTTTCAGTATTGAAAACAATTATATGCCTTCCCTTGCTTAATCCTTCTTTTTGATTAAGGGGTCCCTTAAAATCCTAATTTTTCAGGCTCTTTTTTCCAAAAAACGGCAAAAAATCTGCAGGAATTTTTCAAAAACTTTTGTTTAAGTTTTTTAATTTTATTTGCAAAAAATTACTGTAACTCATACTAATTTCACCGCTCTTATTTAAACTTTTTTAAAATTACCCTTATTATTAACAGTCTCAACTTAGTCTTATCATATTCCCAGGACTATCCCATAATAGTCCTAAAATATTATTTTTGTCGTCGATAAATAGTCCCAAATTGGTACTACATTAGTCCTACAATAATCCCAAAAAAAAGAAAGATTTAAATAATTTGAAATAAATTGGGTAAATATGTTTTGGAAAAAGAAAGATGAATCTGGAAATAAATTAATTGTAATGAATGATCTCTTGAAAAAATCATTTACAAATGTAAAGAAAGATACATCAAACATTTTCCAGTGGCTTAACTTCCTGTACAAAAAAAATATGCAGCAGGATCAGATGATAAGGCAGCTCCAGATGGAGATGTCATACATGCCCAAAACAAGGGAGGACATAAGGAGAATCATCGATGATTATTATTCATTTGAAGGCATAATGTCCAAGATGAGGGACATTAATTTTAGGGTTGATGAGCTGGCCAGAATGCAGGCGCAGTCAAGGCAGCAGCCCCAGGCAGTCGAAGTTCAAAAAGAGGCGCCAAGGGAAGTGAGTGTTGACTTTTCCCACATAGAAAAAAGGTTGGAAAAATTAGAGCAAAGAAAAGATTCAATGAAGGAAAAAATAATCAAAAAAATCACAAGAAACTCAAAAGAATATGTTAAAAGTGTTATGATTTCCTACATCAGAAAATATGAAAAGATATCTGCCCTTCAGCTTAAGGAAATGGTAGTTGACGAGCAGAATTTCTGCTCAAAGAGCTCTTTCTACAGGCTTTTGGAAGAGATTGAGCAGATGGGGGAAGTTGGAGTGATGAAGGCCGGAAAGGAAAAGCATTATTTCTTAAAAATGTCAAATTTGTACACCAAACCGAAATCTATTTAAACCCCCGATTTTTGCATAATCTTTGGGGTGATTAACATATTTGGAAAAATTTTTCTTAGAGGCATTAATCTAGATTTGAGTCGTTTGAACAAGGCATTAAGGCAGGAATTTACGGGCATAAGGCACGAGTTTGAAGATCATCTTCAGGCGATTAATGAGAATACAAACGAGATAACTGCCAATTATGAGTACATCTGCGAGATTGAAAACAAAATTGACAGGATAAGCGAGCGGGTTGACAATATCCAGATGTTTATTGAGTCAAATTTCAATGTGGCTGTTGTGGAAAAAAGAAATGATTTTGACGTCAAGAGGCTAAGCAGAAGGGAGCAGGAAGTGTTCCTGGTTATTTACACCCTTGAAGAAGAAAAAGGGGGAGTCACTTACTCCGACATTGCAATTAAGCTGGGGATATCCGAACAACTGGCGGGAAATTATGTGACCTCGATTATTGAAAAAGGAGTGCCCATCATAAAGAGATACATAAACTCGAAGCCATATCTAAGATTGGATCCGGCTTTCAAGACGCTGCAGACAAAGGAAAACATTCTGCAGTTAAGCCTGATGGAATTTGGATTTTAATATTTTTTTCTTTATTTTGTTATTTTTGTCACAAAAACTTCCTAGATTTGATTAAAAGTTTTAATCACATGTTATCCAAAGGACTTTTTACCTTTTTTAGCTGCTGTGTGGACACTTTTGTATAAATTTGGGTCGTTGACAGGTCGGAATGCCCTAAAAGCTCCTGGATAACCCTAATATCCGTGCCATCTTCCAGCAAATGGGTTGCAAAACTGCTTCTCAGGGCGTGGCAGAACACTCTTTTCCTGATTCCGGCCTTTTTTGCAGCCTCTTTCACAACCTTTTGAGCCTGCCTTATGGTTATCGGCCGGTTATTGACCGAGAAAATATAAGCGCTGGAGTCTTTCTTTCCAGGAACATACTCATTCAAATGTGTAATCAAGTTGTTTGACAAAATGATATACCTTTCCTTGTTGCCTTTCCCATGCCTTATCTTGCCCATTTTCTCGGATATGTCAAGATCATCAAGCTTCATGCTGACGCATTCGCTGACCCGTAATCCCGCGGAATACATAAACTCAATCAGCAGCTTATGCTTTGGATTGGAGGTGGCCTCAAGCATCCTCTTTATCTCGTCTTTTGTAAGGACTGTTGGGATCTTCTTTTCCACTTTTGGCGCCTTAACCTCGCTAAAGGCTTGATTTTGAATTATCTCTTTGTAGAAGAACTTCAGGGAGCTCAACATAAGATTTACGCTCTTTGGCTTTAACTTTCGCTCTGCCATTAAATAAGCAATGTAACGCTTTGCGTC
>DATDYS010000040.1:0-8314 GCA_035288925.1 Candidatus Nanoarchaeia archaeon | reverse complement strand
GTAGCTGATTCCTGCAAATAGCAGCGCTATGACGGCAACAAGCGAAGCTCCGTACTTGATTAAGTTGTATATCTTGGTAACCGGAGAAAGAATCTCATCAAACTTTGCCTTGTCTTCCGCGCTTATTGGCGCATCAAGGTCTGCTGCTGCATGGGCAGTGCCTGCAAAATTAAACAATGGCACGATAAAGAGCATTAAATAGCCCAGCACCCTAATCCATCCAAAATTCTTGTTTTCCATTTTTCCCCCCAAACTGATTTTTTTAGTTTTCTTTCTGTTCTGCCTTTTCGGCATTCTTCTTCGGCACTTTTATCACAACATCAAAATCCATTGGCTTTACGATTGTCCTTTTGATGATGGTAATGTGCTTCTTGATAGTTTCCTGTATCTCGTAAAGGTCCATTTTCCAGCCTCAAAAATTTCTCTCTGCAATCAAGCAGGAGTAAGCATCTTTTCATAATACTTAATTGGCTTGATTGATGTAATGGTGGTCTTGTGAATCACCCACTTGCCATCATCGCTCTTGCCAACCGTTGACTCAACAATCGGCATCTTGTTCAGCTGCTCTATCTTTGTCGGCGTTAATTCTTCCATTTTGTATCGACCTCCGAAATTTTTAAGAAAAAAGATATGTGAGAAGTTTATATAAGGTGGTCCACGAAGGCGGAAAACATTCCACAAAAGCGGAAAAAATTCTGTGTTTGTGGACTAAGATTTAAGAACTAAAATTTCTTCCTAAATCCATATGGAATTAATTAATTATCAGGAATTAAAAAGGGAAGCATATTTGATGGCAATTGAAAAGCTTGAGGAAGAATACTCGAATGATATTCAAATTCTAAAGAAATTGGAGCAAGTAAAGTCAAAGTATACAAACGATAAGGAGATACACAACTAAAAATTCTTATTGAATATATTTTTGGTGATCTCTCATCCGATGCGACATGCTTGCTTGGCAACATGCAACAAAAGAAAAATTTTTATACTAAATGTTTCAAGTGGGTAACTATGGAAAATACGCTATTGGTTTTTCTCGCGATAAGAGATTATGGTGCGCATTTATCCCTATAGTTAAAATCACAAAACTATATCATTCCCGATGGGAGCACCTTATTTTTTTGGCTTAGTTTGGGAAAAACTATTAATATTAGTTAATCTGAACTATAATTATGAAAAAGGAAAATTACGAAATAGCAACCTTCGCAGCAGGGTGCTTCTGGGGAGTTGAAGCTGCGTTCAGGCAGATTAAGGGAGTTAAATCAACCAGAGTCGGCTATACCGGCGGCAAGATGGAAAATCCCAGCTACGAAGATGTCTGCGCTGATGAAACCGGGCATGCAGAAGCTGTCGAAGTCACGTTTGACCCAAAACAGGTTTCTTATGAGAAATTGCTGGATGTGTTCTGGGGCAACCATAATCCGACACAAGGAAACCGGCAGGGCCCAGATGTCGGAACACAATACCGCTCGGCGGTTTTTTATCATAATACAAAACAGAGAGAGTTAGCATCCAAATCATTAAAAGAACAGCAGAAAAAATATGATAAGAAAATTACAACAGAGATAAATCCAGCAGAGAAATTTTTCAAAGCGGAGGATTATCATCAGCAGTACCTTGAGAAGCGTGGAATGAGCACCTGCCACATTTAGTTAGTTTTTTATATTTACTTTATTCTTGTTTTTAGTATATGATTAAAATAAAAACCAAAATCTTCATCTACGCGCCCCCTGAAAGAGTCTGGAAGGAATTCACAAATCTTGGTAAATGGCCGAAGATGAATTCTTTTTACAAGTACGCAAAGCATACGAAAGGCAATCCGTGGACAAAAGGATCTACGTTTGAGTTTCAGTCTGATTATGGAATTTTGAAAACAAAAGCCAAGCCTATTATCTTAAGGGCCAATGCCCCTCATTTTATCGAGTGGATTGGCACTAAGCCATTCATCAAAGGAAAGCATTCGTTTACATTTAGAAAAATAAAAAACGGCACTGAAGTAACTAATTACGAGGAATTTGATGGAATTGGACTGCCGGTAATTGATATTTTGAAATTGAAGCCTAAGATTGAGAAATCTTTTGAATTATTCATGAAAGGATTAAAAAGAGAAGCGGAGAGGAAAAGCTGGATGTAGGTTTAAAATGAAACAAAATAATTCCTTCAACGAAAGAACTTATGATTTATTAAAGAAAGTTCCAAAAGGCAAGGTTACGACCTACAAAGCATTGGCAGAAAAATTAGGAACGAAAGCCTATCGCGCTGTCGGCCAGGCGATGAGATGCAATCCATACGCTCCAAAAGTGCCATGCCATCGTGTTGTTTCTTCTGATGGCTCAATTGGCGGGTTTTCCGGAAATAAAAATTCAAACAGCAAAGAAGTTAAGAGAAAGATTAGGATGCTAAATAAGGAGAGTATTAAAATAAAAAATAACAGAATTGTTGATTTTGAGGAAAAATTATTTTATTTTGGATGAGTCTATACCATTCTTGATATCAACCCTGCAGTTCCGGAACTGCTTTCGAGTGTAGCGGTAATATCTTGAACTCTTTTTTGGCTTGCTGGTGTTGAAGATAAACCTAAAACTGGAGAAACAGTCATTTTAAGAGTTGCTGTTAGAATATTTTCACCTTGAACTTGTATATCAACAATAACTGGCGGACCGCTGTTCTCAGTTACCTGTAAGCCTTCTTTGGGAACTGTACTAGAACGATACATCAGCCTTGTCCTATCAAGTCTGGCAACATCAAGGGCTTGATCTATATCATAATGGTCTCCTCCGATCACGAGTATACCGGTTTTGGGATTGTATTCGGGTTCGTACATTTTCTTACCTAAACAAATAATGTTTCTCACCCCAATTTTTTCCAGAACTAAAAATAAAAAAATTTATCTTTTCTTCTTTTTCTTGGTTTTCTTGATTTCGTCTTCAAGGTCAAGCTCGTCCAAGAGTTCCTTGTATCTGTTCCTGATCGTAACTTCTGTTACACCGGCAACATCAGCAACTTCCCTTTGGGTTCTTTTCTCGCCATGTATTAAAGCTGAGACGTACAAAGCAGCTGCTGCGATTCCCGTCGGCCCGCGACCCGAAGTCAATTCAGCCTTTTGGGCTGACTCAAGAATCTCAATTGATTTAGACTGTGTTTCTGCTGACAATTTCAAAGCAGATGCAAACCTTGCGATATAATCAGCCGGGTTGCTTGGCAAAATCGTTATTCCCAATTCCCTTGTTACGAACCTGTAAGTCCTCCCGACTTCTTTCTTTTCAATGCCGGAAGCTTCTGATAATTCATCCAAAGTTCTTGGAACATCATGCCTTCTGCAGGCCGCATACAAAGCGCCTGCAACAACAGATTCCATTGAACGGCCTCTTACCAGGCCTCTCTGAACAGCTAAAGTGTAAATTCTGGCAGACTCTTCCTCAACTGACTTTGGCAGCTTCAAATATGAGGAAACCCTTTTCAGTTCAGCCAAAGCTAGCTTCAAATTCCTTTCGATAGCAGTTGAAATCCGGTACTGCCATTTTCTTAACCTGAAGAATTTGTTCCTGTCTTTTCCGCCAAGCTTAAGCAAGTCAGCTTTCTGCCCGACTTCTGTGCCTAACCCCTGGTCGTACTGAGTATAAGTCATTGGAGCGCCTGAACGCCTTCTTTTCTCGCCTTCTTCTGAGTCAAACTCCCTCCATTCCTGCGAGAAATCAACCATCTTCTCTTCAATTACCAGTCCGCAGTCTCTGCAAATAATTTCTCCCCTTTCCCTCTGCCAGGAAAGATTCACTCCACTGCATTCCGGACACTTCTTTACTAGTTCTGCCATTTTTAGTTCACCTGTGTATTGTTTGAAAATTATATCAGTATGACAATATATTTAACAACTAAACTAACGCCCAACCCCCCTTATTGAAAATTGTATCAATTTTCAATTCCGCAAATTCTGACGAATCTGCGTTAACGAAAACTTTAAAAAATGATTTATTGCAAAATTTGTCTTGAAGTCGATAAATTTAACAAGATTTATAAAGAAGTAGTATTAGGTGGTATATAAAGCTTTCGGTTTTTTTTTGGATTTGGACATAAGTTTAAAATCAAGTGGTTATAGCCCAAAACAAACAATAAATATAAAAATATAACCTCATTCCCTCACTGAATGGAATTATCCCATTTAATGGCTGATGTACCTCACGCAATTCATCATCACGGACCGAAAGTACTTAGCCAGTCCGATTCTGAAGCCGTTAGATTTATAATAATTGCTCGGGAAAACCAGCCAAAATCGCAGGATATATGCAGTCGCTTGGATTACCTGGCAGGACTGGGTTACTTCGGTGTGCGTTTTATTTCTCACGATTCTAGAAAGCCCGGTGGTCATGATTCTTATTATGAAGGGACAAAGACGGTAAGAGTTGAAGGCACGCCGGTAGAATTTGTGGATCCAATAGTGTTTGACTGAAATCACTCTTTCTCCAATCCAATCTCAAACTCTTTCCCCTTGACTTTCTCTTTTGAAACAAACTCATGAGTCTTGCTCGGCTCCATCTCGGAAATCCTGAACTGGGAAGCGCCGACTTTCTCTTTTATCACAACAGCCCATTCTTTCAGCATTTCCTTCAGTTCTTCATCTGTCTTAAGAAATAAAGAAATATTGTCAGATTTCTGCAGGCCTGCTTTCTTCCTCAAAGCCTGGACTCTCCTCATAATCTCACGGGCGAAGCCTTCCGCTTCCAGCTCATCATTCATTTCTTTGTTTAAGTATATATTTCCAAATCTGAAAGTTCCTTCCTCATATGGCGCAGAAACTTCTCTTGTTAAAATAAGATGCTCTTTGACAATGTCAAGCGTTTCCCCATCAGCTTTGAAAGAATATTTCCCTTTCTCATTGATGTGCTTCAAAACAGTTTCAGGGCTGTCTATTGCAAGCTGGGCTATGACCTTAGCCGATTTATCCCCAAAAGCAGGGCCTATTTTCGAATAATCAGCTTTTATCTTGACTCTGACATTGGGCATTGCCTCAACCAATCCAATCGCTTTGACATTGACCTGGGTTTTAATCACATCCTTAAGCTTTTCAACGGCTTTCATGACATTATTGTCTTTCGTGGCAACAACGAGCTCCTTTATCGGCCACCTTACTCCAAGCTGCATCTTTTCCCGTACTGCAAGAGCGCTCTGCACAATCTCGGCCACAACTTTCATTGCATCCTCAAGCTCTTTGTCAATCTGCCCTTCATTATATTTAGGCCAACTGTGATGATGAATGCTCTCTTCCTTTAGCCTGAACTCGTGCTTAAGATTTTGGTACATTCTTTCCGTTATGAACGGCGCAACCGGCGCAAACATCTTCAGGGATTCCATAAAAACATTATAAACAGCGTAAAGGACGATTTTTTTGTCGTCATCGCTTCCCATCGAGGATTTTTCTCTTGTCAGCTGTATGTAGGTCCTGCTCAGTTCCAGGAATAATTCCTCAACCTGCCACGGAGTTTCATTTAACTTGTATTCCTCAAACAATTCTGTGATTTTCCTGGTGGCTGAATTTAATTTCGAGAAAATATACCTCTCTTCAATATCAAGCTCGAATTTTTCCAAATCCAGGTTCGAGGGATTGACTTTCAGGTTTTTGGCCATCTCAATCAGGTATTTGTGCAGATTCCAAAGCACTGTAAGATTTTTGTGCTTCAATTTCATGTCGTCAAAATTATAGTTTATATCCACGCCCGGAGCCGTGCCGCCTATCATGTAATACCTTAATGTATCGGCGCCGTACTCTTTTATGACTTCCTGCGGGAGAATATAATTTCCAAGTGATTTTGACATTTTTCTTCCCTGCGCATCATTTATGAATCCGTGCATGTAAACGGACTTAAACGACACGTTATTCATTGCGACCATTGAAGCGACAAACAAGAGATTAAACCAGCCCCTTATCTGGTCTATGCCTTCCAGGATAAAATCTGCAGGATACAGTTTTTCGAATAAATCTTCCCTTCTGGGATAATCCAGGCAGTTCCATGAAGCGGAGCCCGCGTCTATCCAGACGTCAAGAATGTCAGGCACCCTTTCTTTGGTCCCGCCGCACCCGCATTTTATCTTGACTTCGTCAATCCACGGCTTGTGCAGGTCTTCCGGAAGATGGCCAGCAAGCTTCTTTAATTCCTCAATAGAGCCGACAACAACAAACTCCTTGCACTGGCTGCATCTCCAGACCGGCATTGGGGTGCCCCAGTACCTTTGACGTGTTATTCCATTATCCCTTAAATTGCTCAGCCAATTGTCAAAATTCTTCGAGCCTGCAAATTCAGGAACCCACTTTATTGTTTTATTCAGCTCCCTCATTTTTTCCTTTAAATCTTCAATCTTGAAAAACCACTGAGTTGTTGTACGGAAAATAACAGGGTTCTTGCATCTCCAGCAGTGCGCATAATCGTGCTCGACTTTTGTTTTTGCAATAAGGCAGCCTTTTTTGTCTATTTCCTCCACTATGCTTTTGTCCTCAACCTTTGCCCGTATGCCTGCTAAAAAAGAAATTGAATCATCAAATATGCCCTGTTCTGTTAAGGTGTTGAACGGCGGTATGCTATTCCGGCGGCCGACTTCATAATCTTCAGGGCCACATCCGGGAGCCATGTGCACTAAACCAGTGCCTGCGCTTGTATCAACATATTCTTCGCTTAAGACGACAGTATGGACTTTAGGATGTTTTTTTTCCAGCTCCTTAAACTGGGAGATCTCATTTTCAAACGGATGAATATATTTTAATCCAAGCAGGTCATTTCCCTTGAATTCTTCAATTATCTCGAATTTTTTGTCGGCAACTCCGCTTATGAACGGCGCCGCAAGTGATTTTGCAACAATCCAGGTTTCATTTCCAACTTTTGCTCTTACATAATCCAGGTTTGGATTCACCATCACTCCAAGATTGAATGGAATGGTCCATGGAGTTGTTGTCCAGATTATCAGGAATTCATTTTCTTTGCCTTTGACCTGAAATTTTACGAAAATAGAGTCATCTTTCACGTTTTCATATTCCAATTCATGCTTTGCCAGCGATGTCGCGCACGAGAAGCACCAGTGCATTGTTTTCTCGCCTTCATACAGCCTGTCGTTCTCATATGCTTTCTTTATAAGCCACCATTCGCCTTCCATGTAATTGTTATCTACAGACTTGTATGGGTTTTCAAAATCCATCCAAACCCCGATTCTTTTGAAGTCATTGTTCATGGCCATTAAATTAGTGATTGCAAACTCCTTGCATTCTCTCACGAAATTCGCTATTCCAAAATTTGGGATTTCATCCTTGTTTTTTATCCCGAGATTTTTTTCAACAGCCTGCTCCGTGGGCATTCCGTGCATGTCATATCCCGCGCGGTCCCAGACGTCAAAGCCCTGCATTCTTTTGTACCTCAATACGGAATCTTTCAGCGATTTGTTCCATGCAGTTCCAAGGTGGACTTTTCCGCTTGTATACGGCGGCCCGTCCAGGAAATAGAATTTTTTCCCGCCTTCATTTTTTTTCTTGGCCTTGGGGTAAGTGCCGTTTCTCTTCCAGAACTCCAGCACTTCCGGCTCAAGCTTGATTGCGTCGTAGTTTTCTATCATAACTGAGAAGAAAAATAAGGCTGTTATTTAAAGTTTTAGGAGAAATATTTTCTAAACAGGCAAATTTTTATTATATTTATAGAACCAAAAGTTCAAGGGATGGATTATGCATTGCAGTTTCCTTTTTGACCCTTGACAATTCACTCTGGCTTATCAAATTCCTGCGCCTTAGCCTATCTAACACATTCAGGATTTCCCTCGGTTTTGTAATTGTATAATACTTTTGTACATTTCCTTCTTTTCTTGTGTACTCCAGGTAAAATGTAATTCTTCTGCCATTTGAATCATCTTTGAAAATGCCTGCGCTTATCCCCGATACGCTCTGAATGCCATCATAGTCTATTCCCATCAGAAAAACCCTGCCAGCTTCGTCTGGTCTTTTGTCTCAAGCAAATCTTCTTTTGTGTAGCCGAGAACGTTAAAAATCCTTTCAACTGCGGGAACGACCTGGTTGTGGATGTAATAATCGGAATCGTAGTCGCTTTCCGTCACTTCGTCAGGCAATTTGACGCGGTTTCTTATGATGTCGCTTCCTTGGGTTACCACATATTTTATTATCGAGCCTGCAACTATTTTTCTGCCTTTGTTTATCAGCCTCTGGGCGGCAGCAACATGCGGCCCTTTGTTTGCATAATCCAAAATTTCTTTTGTCAGCTGGGTGTGCATGATGACTCCGGCAAGGGGTATCTTTTTGTTTCTTAAATCTTTGATGACGCTTTTCACA
>DATDYS010000039.1:0-15433 GCA_035288925.1 Candidatus Nanoarchaeia archaeon | reverse complement strand
AAATTTAATTTTGTCGGCGTGAGTATTAACAGCACATTGCAAAACGGGAGCCAGTCAATAATAGTCAGCGGAATTGATTTGACATCCCAGGGAAAAACAAAAACAGTTTACATGAATAGGACTAATGCTACCTATAATTCTGTTTGTGTTAAAGATACGGAGCTAAGTTCTGTTGACCAAATATCTATTGGCTGCTCTGCATCAGGTGAAACAAAAGTTTCCTGTGACGGATCATCAACTGGAGGATTCACATGCACTCTTCTGGATACTACCTATAAAATTACTGGCTTAAGCCATTCCGGAATAAGGCAGATTTCCTACACTCCGTCCAGTGGCGGAGGAGACAATAGCGGTGGCGGTGGTGGAGGCGGAGGAAGCTCAGGGGGAGGCGGCGGAGGCGGCGGCGGACAAGGTTACGTCTGCAACATGGACTGGAAATGCGGAGAATGGTCCGCTTGCTTAAATGGAATGCAGGCAAGAGAATGCAATTTTATAAAAGTCCTGCAGCATGTTCAGGAAGCAGAATGCCCTGATGTATCCAAAATTCCCACCACAGCACAAGTATGTGAAATCAAGAAATCGCCTATAAACAAATCAGCTCCAATATCTGTTCAGCTTCAAACAATCCAAAAACCTGAAGAAACCGCCAATAATACAAAACAGCCTCAAGCTAGAAATGGCCTAAGCTGGATTACAGGAAGCCTGATACAAATGGTAAAAAATAAGAGTGTGTTGACGGCATTGGTTTTTGCAGCCGTTGCAATCGCCGGCATTTTTGTATTTAACAATTATAAGAAAAAGAAAAATGGAATCCCTAAGCGCTAAGTATCTTTTCAGCAGCAAAGACCCGTCGATTCTGGTCGTCGATATAAGAGATGAGCATCATTTTAGGCACGGCCACGTAAAAGGCAGCATAAACATTGATGTTTACAATGATTTGCATGAGGGCAATTTTGATATTGTAAGGGAAAAGCTCAAAACGCTTCCAAAAAATAAAACAATAATCACTGTTTGCAACGCCGGCATTACTGCACAAGGAGCTTCTGCAATTCTTGAGGAAATGGGATACAAGACCGCAGTTCTGGAGTATGGGATGATTGGATGGAACGCAATCAATAGGGAACTCTGAATAATCAATTATTTTTGCCATTTTCATTCAAATGGCAAATTACACACTTCTTAATATTTTTACATAATAATCAATATATTTATATATAAGTATTACTTTTTAAGGTAATATGAATGAAAATTTATTAAAAATTATATTAGAGCATGAAAAGGACTTTGAGCCGCTTATTTTCACAAGGAAGCAGCTGAAGGTAATGAGGAAAAAGAAAGAAGGCAGGCAGCTAAGCAATGCCGAGAAAAAAGCACTATATACCTCTATAAAAAAGAAGATGGAAGCGCTAAGCATTCTAAATGAAAGGGATGGAAGAAAAATTTACATTGCAGGCTATGAGAATATTGTTGAAGGAAGGCTTGAAGAAGCTGAAAAGCTTGTCAAAGAGTACAGCGTAAAGAATGGCAAAGTGTTCATAGCAGGCTCCTTTCTTTTCTCCAAAGATTACAACGATATCGATATTTTTATTATAAGAGAAAAAGGCTACAAGGAAAAATGGGAAGGGAACCGCCATCTTATCTTTATCTCCGGGAAGCGGTTGGAAAAGCCAATATTCCAGTCAACAGCAAAAATTTCAATTTCAACTTTCCCTATTCCAAATAAGTTGGAAAAGAAGAAGCCAAAGCTGTCTGAAGTCATGAGCACTTACCACGAAGCTGTCATTGAATGCAGGAACAAGGAAAAAAAGCCGGAAATGATCCGGCATCTGGTTTTTGATTACTACTTATTCTGCAAGAATCATATCCTCAACCCAAAAGAGCTGCAGGAGCTGGTTAAGGCATCATCATTGGAGATTCTTGACGCTTATGTCAAGGAATTGTGCATTGCCCTATTCTCCAAAAGCTATCTGTATGTTGGCATTCACTGGTACATTCAAACGCTGGAAGAGGATATTAAGTCCACAAAACATAATAAGAGCCTTATCCAATACAAAAAAACATACGAGGAACTGCTCTATGGAAGACAAAGAGATAAGAAAGCAATTGCTTAGCATATTCGGCCCGCAGCTGAAATTTAATAAAGAATTTGATAAGTGCGCAGAGCAGTTAAAAGAAGGCATGCTGCAGGATTTGCTAACATGGTGCGATAACTGTAAGAATGATTTAGCTGACATGTCAAAAACACTAAGCACTATAGTAAGTAGCGTGTTTTTGAGCATGCTCGGAAATCGTAATAATTAATGTAAAATTTGCGATTTCCGACATGTCCACGCCGCCAAAGAAAAAATACAAGCATTTGCTGATCTTTTTCAGAAAAATAGCATCTGACATCAGAGTAACGCTGATTAAAGAGAAAAATGCGGATTTTATTGAAATCATATTAAGCGGGCATAAACACTACGATGACACAAGAATGAAGATGGGCTACAAAAAAAGCTCTTATTATGGTTCTTAAAAACATAAACAACATTTTTCATTTAAAGTCGTTTCGAAATAATTAAACTTTTAAATACTAATGCAAAACTGTACTTTATAATGGAACTTCCAAAGAATTATGACCCGAAAACCTCAGAGCCTAAATGGCTGGAGTTCTGGGAAAAGGAAAAAGTATATTCTTTCGACCCAAAAAGCAAAGCAGAGATTTATTCTATTGACACTCCGCCGCCTACAGTTTCCGGAAAGATGCACATCGGCCATTCATTCTCGTATTCCCAGCAGGATTTTATCGTAAGATTCCAGCGAATGCTGGGAAAAAATATTTTCTACCCTTTCGGAACGGACGACAACGGGTTGGCAACTATAAGGATGGTTGAAAAGTTAAAGAACGTAAAAGGGGTTCAGATGGGCAGAAAGGAATTTATTGATTTGTGCCTGAAAACTTTGGAAGAAATAAGGGATGATGTTGTCTATGACTGGAAAAGAATCGGCGTGAGCGCGGATTTCAGCATTTTCTACACAACAATCGACGGGCACTGTCAAAAAATTTCGCAAAAATCTTTCCTTGACTTGCATAAAATTGGCAGAATTTACAGGAAAAGAGCCCCATTCGTATGGTGCCCGGAATGCCAGACCGCAATCGCGCAGGTCGAGATGAAAGACAGCGAAAGAGACAGCAGGATGGTTTACATGAAATTTGACACAACTTTGAGCGAGCAGATAACAATAGCAACAACACGTCCTGAATTGTTGCCTGCGTGCGTAGCAATCCACATTCACCCTGACGATAAAAGATTTAAAAAATTCATCGGCGCAAAAGCAAAAATCCCGTTCACAAGCAGGGAAGTAAAAATTGAGGCAAACAAGGACGTTGATATGGATTTTGGCTCCGGAATTGTATACCATTGCACTTACGGCGATATGGACGATGTTAAGTGGATGGAAGAATACAAAATCGAGCCGATTGAAATCATGAACAAGGACGGCACTTTAAACGAGAAAGCCGGCAGATTCAAGGGGTTGCATGTAAAGAAAGCAAGAGGGGAAGTAATAAAAGCCCTTGAAGAGGAAAAAAGAATTGAAAAAATAGAGCCCATACATCACGTTGTCAATGTTCACGAAAGATGCGATACCGATATAGAAATTCTTACAACAGAGCAGTGGTTCATAAAATACCTTGACTTGAAAGAGGATTTCATAAAATACGGAAGAAAAATTAAATGGTACCCCGAGCATATGCGTGTAAGATATGAAAACTGGATTCAGGGGTTGAAATGGGACTGGAACGTTTCAAGGCAAAGGCATTTTGGGGTTCCTATTCCGGTATGGTACTGCAAAAAATGCGATGAGCCGGTTTTTGCCGACGAAAATCAGCTGCCGGTTGACCCCTTGGCAGACAAGCCATTGCACAAATGCAAATGCGGCTCAAATGAGTTTATAGGGGAAAAAGATGTTCTTGACACTTGGGCAACTTCTTCATTGACCCCTAACATTGCAATTGAATTATTCAAGGACAAGGGCCTGCAGAAAAAACTGCATCCGATGAGCCTAAGGCCCCAGGCGCATGACATAATAACTTTCTGGCTTTTCAACACGGTTGTAAAAAGTTATTTCCACCATAAAGATGTTCCATGGGACAATGTGATGATTTCAGGATGGGCTCTCGACCCTCATGGGAAAAAAATGTCAAAATCAAAAGGAAATGTAGTTGACCCAAGGGAAACAATTTCAAAATATTCAGCGGATGCATTAAGATTCTGGGCTGCAGGCTCAAAGCTCGGGGACGATTTGCCATTCCAAGACAAGGATTTGGTTACAGGCGGCAAGTTCATAACAAAAATATGGAACGCATCAAAATTTGCATTCATGCACTTGGAGGATTACGATTTGGAGAAGCCTGCCGAGCTGGAGCCGCTTGACAGGTGGATTTTGTCAAAACTAAGCAGGATAGTTCAAGACTCAACAGAAAACATGATGAATTATGAATATTCCCACACTAAATTGGGAACAGAAACATTTTTCTGGCACACTTTCTGCGACAATTATCTTGAATTGGTAAAAGACAGGCTGTACAACCACGAAATGCGTGGAAAAGAAGCAAAACTGTCTGCGCAATACGGGCTGTATCATTCGCTTTTGACTATAATAAAATTAATGGCGCCGATAATGCCGTTCATAACGGAAGAATTGTATCAACTATACTTCAAAAATCACGAGCATGCAAAAAGTGTTCATTTAACAAAATGGCCTTCTCTGGACATGATTGACGAGCACGCAGAGCACGTTGGAGATTTTGTTGTTGCTGTCGTTGAATTTGTAAGAAAAGAAAAAACTTCAAAACAATTGTCATTGAAAGCTCCGGTTAAAAAGCTGACAATCAAATCTAAAGTTGAAGAAAAAGATTTTGACGGCGTTGAAGCTGAAATAAAGGCAGCAACATCCGCAGAGCAAATTGTCTTCGAGCCGACAAGAGGAAAGTCAACCGAAAAAGATTTGGAGATTGAATTGGAATTCTAATTATGGCTAATAAAAAAAATAAAAAAGTTGAACTGATTGCGCCAGCTGGCTCGTGGGAGTGCTTAAATGCAGCGATTAAGGCAGGCGCTGATTCTGTTTATTTTGGCATTGAAGAAATGAACATGCGCGCAAGGTCCGCCAAAAATTTTTCTTTGAGTGAGATAAACAAGATTGCATCGTTGTGCCATAAAAATAATGTAAAATGCTATCTTGCCTTGAATATTCTTCTTTACGACAAAGACATTGGCAGGATGAAAAAAATCTGCGATGCATCAAAAAAAGCAAAAATAGATGCCGTCATTGCAACCGATATAACTGCCATCGAATATGCAAGGTCAATCGGGTTAAACGTTCACATCAGCACCCAGGCAAATGTTTCAAATTTTGAAGCCGTTAAGTTTTATTCAAGATATTCTGACATGGTTGTTCTTGCGAGAGAGCTTGGCCTGGATGAGATTACTTCAATAATTAAAAGAATTGAAAAAGAGAAAGTGAAAGGCCCAAGCGGCGAGTTGGTTAAGGTTGAAATTTTCGCGCATGGGGCGCTGTGCGTGTCAATCGCAGGCAAATGCCACATGAGCCTCAGCACTTATAATCATTCTGCCAACAGGGGAGACTGCCTGCAGCCGTGCAGGCGCTCTTACAGGGTTATCGATGAAGAAACCGGCGATGAGCTCATCATAGACAATAAATTTGTAATGTCCCCAAAAGATTTGTGCACGATAGGATTTATTGACAAAATTCTGGATTCCGGCGTTAAAGCCCTGAAAATTGAAGGGCGCGGAAGAAGCGAGGACTATGTATATACCGTTGTTAAGGCATACGGGGAAGCAATTAACTCTTATTACACAAGAGATTACACTAAAGAAAAAATAAATGAATGGACTAAACAGCTTGAGTCCGTTTTCAACAGGGGATTCTGGCACGGCGGATATTACCTGGGAAACAAGCTCGGAGAATGGTCAGGAACTTTTGGCTCAAAAGCAACGAAGAAAAAAGAATTTGTTGGGCTGGTTCAAAATTATTACCCTAAAAAAAATGTTGCTTCCGTCCTGATGCAGTCAAGCGGCATAAAATGCAGTGATGAGCTGGCGATTACAGGCCCTACAACCGGCATTGTAAACTTTTCTGTTAATGAAATGTACGTCAATGACCGGAAATTGGAAAAATCATCGAAAGGCGATTTAATCACAATAAAAGTTCCGGAAAAAGTCCGGAAGAATGATAGGGTTTATGTTTTAGCTGGAGGTAGGAATTAATTTCAAATCATTATCTTCCGCTATACCCTCCCGAAGTCACTACGTTTGGCACTTCTAAGTACTCCCTCCCTTCGCCAATTCTAACTGGAACAAGATTAAATCTTTCAACTGCCTTTCTCTTTAGCAATTTATATCTTTGGCGAAGACGGCCTATGGCTTCGCTATCTGTAATTTCTCTTGCGGATTCAAAATGCCTGCCTGCCGTATAAAGAAAAGCTACAGCATTATTTGCATTTCCTCCGCCGCTATCCCACCCTATCCAACTTTCCAGAGATCTAAGGTGATCCTCTATAGTCCTTATCACTTCAGTCCTATCCATTCAAACCGCCCCCTATATTTTCTTCCACCTAACTCCTTCCTTTGTATCTTCCAGAATTATTCCTTTCTCTTTCAATTCATTTCTTAATTTGTCAGCTTTGGCAAAATCTTTTTCCTTCCTCGCCTTTTCCCTTTCATCAATTAGTTTTTTTAATTCATGGCTTAATTTTCCTTCTTTCTCCTGAAGAACTCCAAGAACGCTGTCAAAATCATTCATCAAATTAATAATTTCTGTTGAATTATTTTTTCCAATTTTATTTTCCATCATCAAAGTGTTAATTTCCTTGACAAAATCAAAAACAACAGCCAAGGCGCCTGAAATGTTCAAATCATCATCCATTGATTTATCAAAACTTTTTTTCGTTTTATCAATTAATTTTTTAATATTTTTATTTTCATTATTATTTTTTATTTCTTTTAGTTTAACCATAAAATCATTTAGCCTCTGAACTGCATTTTCCGAGGATTTAACGGCTTCTTCCGTGAAATTCAACTGAACCCTGTAATTTGCAGAGAGAAGCAAATATCTGATAGCTATTGGATTGTACCCTTTATTCAATAAATCCCTCAAAGTAAAAAAATTACCAAGAGATTTTGACATTTTTTTCCCATTCAAAAGCAAATGCTCGTTATGAAACCAGTAATTGACGAATTTTTTTCCGGAAAAAGCCTCGCTTTGCGCAATTTCATTCTCGTGATGGGGGAACACCAAATCAATCCCACCTGCATGGATGTCAAAATGCCCGCCGAGATATTTCATCGACATTGCCGAGCATTCAATGTGCCATCCCGGCCTTCCTTTCCCGATTTCAGTTTCCCAGAAAACATTTCCGTCTTCCCTGTCATAAGCTTTCCATAAGGCGAAATCCTTCGCCTCTCCTTTTTCATAAGAATCCTGCTTGACGCGGGCGCCTTCCTTTAAATCCTCGACTTTGGTATGCGACAGTTTGCCATAACCTTTAAATTTTGAAATGTCATAATAAATGCTTCCATCTTCGCTTTTGTAGGCAATTTTTTTGTCAAGAAGCTTTTTTATTATTTTTACCATCTCATCTATATTGTCTGTTGCTCTTGTAAATTTATCAGCTTTGTCAATGTTCAGGCTTTCCAAATTCTCGAAGAACGCTTTTTCATACCGGGCAGTATATTCTTTCAGAGAAATTCCTTCGCTGTTTGCGCCTTTGATTGTCTTGTCATCCACATCTGTAATGTTCATTATGTGGCTTACCTTGTAGCTGGAATACTTCAGGTATCTTTTCAGGACATCGCTGCACATGTAAGCACGGAAATTTCCGATGTGTGCATAATTATATACAGTAGGGCCGCAGCTGTAGAATTTTATCTCCTTATCCTTCATAGGCTTGATTAGCTCTTTCTTTCTTGTTAAAGTGTTATACAGCTTTAATGCCATTTTGAATTAAATAAAAATTTAATCTATTTAATTGTTTTTATCTTTTAGCCCAAATAAGCAATTTTGGTGACTCTTCCATAACTTCTATCTCCAAGATTGACTTCTCCATTGACGCGAACTCTATACAACTTTCTTCCCAATAAAATATTATAATCTCCCTGCTTTCCTCCTGTAAGTCCTGCAAGCCTTATGTAAAGCTCCATATCCTCCGGTAGGTTGCCCCTGCGCAGCTGGTCACGAATTATGTCAGTTCTGGCTGCTACACCAGCATCGTGAAATAAATGATTTTCATGTTGCCATACTCTTCCACCCAAGTCCAATCCTTTTGATGTAATTAGCACTGGTTGTGGGCTGCGTTGCACAAATCTTAATCTTTCTGTATTTTCGCACATAGTTTATTCCCTCCATTAATTTTATATTAGTTTATCAATAAAATTTTAAAAATCTTAAATTAAAAATTGTCAGAAACAGCAACAACATATAGAATCAGCCACTAAACTATCCAAATCACTTGCCTTATTTATTTCATTTTTATTTATTTTTTTCATTTCTTTATTCACCTTTTCTTTAATTTTATGTTATAAAAACTTTAAATAAAAAAGAGCGAGGAGCCGGACTCGAACCGGCGAATAAGCGGGCTTTGCGCAATAATAGGTCATCGCTTTTCGAGAAGCTCGTATGGCTGCTTTGCAGCCGCTCGCCTTTGCCGCTTGGCTATCCTCGCTTAAATGCCAATGTAAGAATTCTCTAGCAACAACAGTCACATCTATAAAAATCTTGCCTAATCATAAGAGTATGAAAATTATAAATCCTATTTAAATGTTTATATTTATCCAGCATAATAATCTCATCCACCCATGCCAGCGGGACTATAAGCAGCTCAAACAAGCTTCTCCTGCCATTTTCCATTACACTTGTATTTTCCTTGTGCATTCTTGCCTTTTCCTACTTAAATTCAGACTCTTCGTTGCGGTTGTTGAAATCTACAGACATTAAGCTGTCTAAGAATTTTCTTTCACCGTCCGCAGAACTGAGTTTGGTCTTTTGTTCCAATTTTAACACCTCCGATTGTTTTAGAAAAAAAGTATCGTTAAAATTGGCAATTAACACATGACAGCTGTGACCAGCTGTGTGTGGATAGGCCTAATCAGATTTAGAATACTATAACCCATCCGTGCATTACTTGCCATTATGCAAGTGAAGTAGTGCGGCTTATATTTAAACTTTTCTTTTTAGTAGAATTATTAATAAATCCCGTCGTCATTTATTGTGTGGCATTTTGCTGCTGATTGATATTATAAAGCTGCCTTAAATATTCACATGACTGCCTTTGCATGGTATTATTCAGTTTTATGCATACAGAATAATCATTATTGTCGAGCACAAAAGTCATATAACAGGAATCTCTTAGCCCGTTATTGCCAATCTCTTGGCATAATGTGTTGTCATTAGTCAACTCCGCTACTTTTTTGTAGCATCCATCCTTTATTTCAGCATTTCCAATCTTCACGCAATAGTTTTTGTTTTTCTGCACTTCCCCTATATTCCCTATGCACGTGTCTTTCAGATTGGGAACCTCGATATTGTTGCACTGCGTCAGCGCTTTTTCAGGATAGGATTTTGCAAGCTCTTTTATCTCGTCAATTGTTCCGGGTGCAGGTACAATTATTTCTTTACAGTCAGCATCGCAGTTGTTTTGCTCCCCGCCTTCGCAAACATTATTTCCGCAGCATGGGAGTATAGGCGTGTTTGTGCATTTTCCGTTTTCAACGGCGTCTTTAGTGCACTGGTCATTATCATTGCAGTCCAATTTTGGAGTTTCTTTTTCACACGGGCTGCATACTCCCCCGCAGTCAATTGCCTCCTCATTCTGGTTCCTGATTCCGTCAGAGCAGCTTTCCATGCTTGCAGGCGGAAGAATTTTTACCGGCATTTTTGCAAAAGCTTTCTGGCCGCTGTATTCGGCAGTAACTCTCAGCAGGTAGTCTCCCGGCTTGGCGTCATTGGGGATTTTAAGCCTTGTTTGCGTCGAGCTTGAAGTCTCAATTGCAATGGTTTCCGTGTTTTGGGATACAATCTTGAAAGTGGCCGAATCAATTATCTCTTCCGTAACAAATGAATCATACCTTTTTGACGAGCCCAGATTTGACATTTCTTTTATGAACACTACACTGTCGCCGGGCTGGACTTCCACTTTGACCGGCTCCAGCTTCAGGTCCAGCAGTTGCGCAGGGGCTTTTGAAGATCCAAAATAAAAAAACGCCCCAGTTCCAATAAGGGAAGCCACTGCAAAAATAATCACCAGAACCGTAGTCTTCGATAAATGCACCTCGTGCCTTACTGTAGGGTTATAAATTGAGTTTACGGCTTCATCAATTTCTCCATTGCTGTAGCCGTACTTAAGCATCGTATCTTTGATTGCAGAAATAGTATACCCCTTTTGCAAAAGATCTCTTATGTAATTCACCACTTTTTGCCTGGCCATCAGGAATATTATTTTACCAAATGTATTTAAAGATTGTTAATTTAAAAATTTTGGATTTATTTGAAAGAATTATTTTATTTTTAAATAGTTTTAATTTATTATTTTTTTGATTGTTTACTGGTTTTCTGATTGGATTTTTATTTATGAAAATGCAATTTTTACTTTGATTTTTATATTTTATCCTTTATCTATTCATTTTTTAGCATAAATAAAGTACTTAATATTAATAAAAATCACCTAATTATCCTTTATTTATCCTTAATTTAGCATAAATAAATTTTCAGTATAATACAAATCTTTATATATTAGTACTTAAAGTAGCATACATAAAGTATATATCAGGGTAAAAATGAGTATACAAATTAGGATTACAGTATCAAAGGAAATAAATGATCTTCTAGAAAGAGTCTCTAAAAAGCTTGGCAAGAAAAAATCCATGCTTGCCCGTGAGCTAATGGAGCAGAAATTATATGATTTAGAATTGATACAGAAAGAGCTGCAGAATATGGACAGTGAAAAATGATGCGGAAAAATAAAAAATCCCAGGTCACTATTTTCATCATAATTGGGGTACTCCTGATTTCAGCCGCGGGCTTCTATTTTTACGCCCAAACTATAAAGAACCCCGTTGAGCCTGAAGTAAGCCTTGTACAGCAGCAGGTGCCGGTTGCTTTTGACCCAATAAAACAATATACGAATGACTGCATTTATTCTGTTGCTTCCAATGGCATCAGGCTCATTGGAAAACACGGCGGCTATGCCAGCCTGACAAACAAAACTTTAAACAAGGCATCATTTACAATAACGCAAAACCCAACGGAAAGCGACGCAGTCGCTTTTACGAAGAATTCTGAGCTTGAAATTCCGTACTGGTGGTATTTAAAATCATCAAACACCTGCAGCGGCAACTGCCAGTTCTCCACGAAAAGGCCAGACTTAAGGCAGTCCGATAATTCAATAGAAAAACAGCTTGAAAGATATGTGGATTTGGAATTAAAAAGCTGCCTGAATAATTTTAGGCCGTTTGAAGGGCAGGGCTACAAAATAACTGAAGGCGGCAGGTTAAAATCAGATATAACAATTGCCTCAAATGATATCCTTGTTTCTGTTGATTATCCCCTAACGGTTGAAAAAGAAAGTTTCAAGGCCGACCTGAACCAGTTTTTTGTCAGGGTTCCGGTTAATCTGGAAAGAATATACAATCTTGCAAGCACTATAACCAATTTCGAGATGAAGCATTATTATCTTGAAAAGCACGTCATTAATTCAATAGTTGCGTTCTCGGGAATCGACAAGGATAAGCTGCCCCCGATGTCGGATTTGCAGTTTAAGTTTGGAAGCTCAGTCAGCTGGCAGAAAACCGATGTGAAAAATAAGGTCGTACAGCTTCTTGATTCATACATACCATTATTCCAGGTTGACGGCACTTCAAACTTTGAGAGAAACATATTTGACAGCGAGCTTCAGCAGAGGCTGTATGATTCAACTTTAATCCCTGTGGCAAACAGCTCTTATAGTGATGTTGCGGCATACTTCACTTACCTTGATTTCTGGCCGGTATATTTCAACTTGAACTGCAAAGGCGAAAAATGCTCCCCAAGCTCCGCAAACAGCATCATACCGCTTGCAACTTTTGGGATACAGAATTACCAATTTTCCTATGACTTGTCCTACCCGGTTTTGGTGGAGCTCCAGGACCCGACCGCATTCGGCGGCCAGGGATATAATTTTGAATTTTTCCTTGAGGGAAATATAAGAAACAACAATCACATGGGCGGAAATTTTTCAGTTCTTGAAATCGCGTCCGGCTTGGAAAGGTCGCAGCTTTGCGATATAAGGGCAAGCGGCAATGTTACTGTCAATGTCATGGACGCCGTTACAAAAAAGCCAATTGATGATGCGCAGGTATTCTACACACTCATTGATGAAAGTTGCTTTATCAGCTCGACCGCAAAAGGAACTATCCTAAGCCAGTTCCCCATCGGCGCCGGTGGTGTTGTGAACGTTGTAAAAGAGGGATACATAAGCAAAGCAACAGAATTTGATGCAAGCCTTGACTCGGCAAGCGCAATTAATGTTGAGCTTCAGCCGGTTTCAATGAAGAAATTTGCTGTAAAAAAGAAGAATGTTGTCAAAACCACGACCGGATGGGTGTTCCAGGATAATGCCGTTGATTTTAATGATAAAGAATCTGCTGTAATATCTTTAACAAGAATTGGAGATGAAACTGAGCTTAAATTCTCTTCCGCATCAGTTTTCGATAATGCTCAAAAAGGCTCTGCAGAAATTGAATTGGCTCCGGGAAAATATTCTGCCGACATAACTCTCCTTGCCAATGAAAGAATAGTGATCCCTGCAAGGGGAGATTATCCTAAAGTTGACCTCGGGGAAGGCTCGACTCCCGGCGAGGAAAGATTTTCGCCTGGCGGCTTGAAGCTCAACATAACAATAAGTCCTGAGGACATTCAGAAACCTTCTGTTGTGTTTTATGTTGTAAATGTCGACATAGCCGGAATTCCGGAAAATGATAGAGTTATTGAGGATTTGGAACAGCTTACCAAGGTTGAGGAATACTCAACAACATACAAGTCAAGCTTGCAGCCTATATTTGAATAAAATGAATTCAATAAAAATTTCACTGGCCAATTGCGGATTTAGTGAAACTGTTGATATAAAGCAATACCCAAAGAAGCCTGCAACCAAGATTACAATGAGAAAATATGATGCAATGAGATACTTAAAAATTCCAAAAGAGGAAAACAGGTATGAGTGAAAAAAAGTATTTGGAGTTTATTGCAGAATTTTTGATAATCCTGGTCCTAACCCTCCCTTTTTATACAGCAAGCGTCTATGCCAGTATTGATTCTGTGTCGGTAAAGGGAAGCTCGGGAATTGAAAATCTTATCAAGGCAAAAGACAATCTTAATTTTGACGTAAAAATTTCCATTGTTCAGAATACTACTATAGCCAACAGGCAGGTTGTATTGGGCTCTAACCTGTCTTTTGATAGGTGCGCTGCAGGAGCGGATAATTCTACACACTGCACTCTAAAATTCCCGAGCAGCGGTGATTTCACATTCAGCTACAGCACGTTTCCATATACAATACACACTTACAAAAGCAACGGGGCATTGGATGATTCAAAATCCGGAGCTGTTTTAATTGACAGAAAAGCGCCGCAATTGCAGGTGAGCGTTCCAAAATTCTTGTTTTCAGGCCGCGATAACATAACAATAAGCTATAATGCAGCTGATTCCGCATGTGACGATTCTCAGTGCGCCGGCAAATGTTCTGGGATTAAGAAAGTAGATTTCAGCGCAACAAATGGCTCCTTTAGGCGGTCTGTTGATGTTCAGGCGAACGATACCAGCTGCCAGCTTGCGTCCAGCATAGGCATACCGGCAACAACATTTAGCGACGGAGCGGTTACAATCTTGGCTGTCGCTGTTGATAAATTTGACCAGTCATCAGGCAATGCCTCAGTCGGCTTCAATGTTGACAATACTCCCCCTACGATTTTGGCTGGTTCATTCACTATTAAGAGAAAAGGAGTTACTTTAACATCCTACTCCAATCATGGTATTCCGGTGGATGTGCTGATAAACATTTCGGCTTCTGATTTAAATCCAAGTTCCGTGACTGCAGACTTATCTTCTCTAAACCCCTCGGCAGGCTTGGAAAATGCAAGAGCTTCATGCGTTTCTGTGACAGGATTAATCCGCACCTGCAAATGGCCAATAACAATGAATCCGCCCAATTCCTCAGCCGGAAGCTCAATAAAGGTTACTGCATTTGATTTAGCCGGTAATAATGCAACTGCGACCCTGTCAAAATCCCTGACGCTTGATAATCAAGGGCCTTCAGTTACGTCAATTGCAACCGGAATTGTGCTTGACGGAAAGAATTATGCAAGAGCATCCGGCAATATTGTGACGGCAATTCTAAGTGAAGCTACTGGTGTTGAAAAGGAAAGCGTGTTTTTGCACGTTGGAAGTGCAAGAATTCCTGCAACAAGCTGCTCTAAAGATTCAAGCTGGAAATGCATATGGGAAAATGTGAATTTTGCATCATCAATTAATGTTTCAATAGCCTCCGATACAACAGATATTCTTCTCAACCCTGTAACCGAGCCAAAATCAGAATCAGTTATTGTGGATGCAACAGCCCCGGTGTTGACTAACATCAACGTAACTCCGCAGGGAAGCTTGAGCGACATAAATATCAATATTTTCAAGGTTGAGGACAAGATAGCAGTCGCTGCAAATGTTACTGAGGCCAATCCACTGGCGGCAACTGCTGATTTTTCAAGTTTTATCACAGGCGCTTCAAAAGTTGGCGGCTCCTGCAGGGTAATCGATGCAAGCCAGCCATCCAAAAAGCAATGCACTTGGATGACAGACCCAATTGACATTTCAGCAGATAGTTCAATCAAATTTAATTTCAGCGACCCTGTGGGCAATGAATTAGTTTATTCTTTTCCTCTGAAAACGCTTGAGCTGGATACATCCAATCCTCCGGATTTCTGGAAAAGTACCGTTTCATGCTCTCCAAAATATGTTGATAGGCAGCTTGGGACTTTTATAAACCAAAGAGTGTATTGCCAGGTTGTTATGGTTCCGAATGTAACTTCCCCAAGAATTGTTCCTCTTGCTGTGAGCCAGGCAGCCTGCGTGAGCAAGTCAGCCCTTGTGGACAGCTATGGCACAATAAGCACAGGCTCTGCAAGCACTACGCCGTTAATAAAAATTACATTAAAAAAAGATGAATTGAAAGTAGACGAGATAAATATAACTTGCGGATTTAACATCGTTTCAAAAGTTGGCGAGAGAGTCACCAAAAACCCTGAGATTGAAATTACAAACATCACAATCAGGCTTTACAACCTCCCTCTTGGAGAATTAAGCGACAACGTTCAGCAGAAAATTGATGAAGCAAAGGAAAGCGCAA
>DATDYS010000038.1:0-29339 GCA_035288925.1 Candidatus Nanoarchaeia archaeon | reverse complement strand
GGGCGCTTTTGAAATTCCATTTGCTGTAAGTAAATTACTAAAAGATAAAAATATTGACGGCGTTGTAACACTTGGAACTGTCATCAAGGGCGGCACTGACCATGACCAGGTTGTTGCCCATTCCGTTGCAAGAAAACTGCTCGACCTGTCAGCAAAATATGAAAAGCCGGTAGCTTTGGGAATTTCAGGGCCGAATATTACGTGGGAGCAGGCCAGGAAAAGAACTAAAGAATATGCAGAAAGGGCTGTTGATACGGTTATTGAAGTGATAAGGAAGAATTAATCAATATTCAAATTAAATTTATCTAAAGAAATTTACCAAGCTCCACATTGACTTTCCTAACTCTTTTAGTTTTGTTAACAATTTTCCTTGTCTTTTCCTGCTCCACCATGGAATCCATAAACGTCTTTCTCGTTCTCTTGTTTAAAATACTATGTTCCATCATCTCAGCCAGTTCGTTTGGCTTCAAATTGGAATTTTTCAGGACCATCCCAAGCCTCTGAGTGCTGGTTTTCTTGAACTCTTTCACAATGTCATCATTGTCAAGGATGCTTGACAAAAACTCCTTTCTTGAGTTAGATGTGAATGCGTCATTCACAAGCAGCTTGGCAAGCTTGTTCGGCTCGCTCAAAAGCAAAAATTTCGTAAGCTGCAGCGTCCTTATTATGTCGTTCTTGTAATACTGCGTGTCAAGCTTCTCCAAAACATCATAAAGGATATCCTCAAACTGTATGACCTCGACGCCTTTTTCATTGAAGTTCCTGACTATCTCGCTTTTCCTTGATTTTGCCACAGCGCCAAGAATTATTATTCTCTTAATTTTGTTTTGAACTATCGAGAACTGCTTCGTGAATTTATTTACAGAATCCTGTACTGATTTGTCGTCAAATTTCTCATGGACAATCTTTCCGACAGATTTTTCAAGGTTTGTTGTCTCGGCAATATTGTTTGTTATGGAGCAGCTTATCCCTATGTGTAGGGTTTCATTCACCTGCCCGTTATCAAACTTAAGCGCAAGAATTCCGCAGTCGCGGTTGTTGTTGGTCCTTATATTGTTCACAGTAAAGAGCCCTTTCTTATTGTACCAGAAATTAACTATCTCCTTTTCAGCGCTCATACTAACCTCCCCCTAAATGAGTGTTATGCCTCCATTTATTTATAAGGTTTTTGGTTTAAAGCCTGGGATCAATAGTGCACATGTTAAATCTATATTGTAGGGTGGGTGGAGGGCAACAAGCTGCACTTTCAGTGTAATTAACTATTCCATCCCTGAAGAATTATAAAAAATAATAAATTTCTTAAAAATCCATTAAATTCAGTCCAATCTTCTCATCATACTTTCTATTAATCTCAGAATCTAATTGAACAACAACAATCTCCGCAGTCGCTCCAACAATCCCTTCTTTCAGATGCCCGGCAATAGCTTCCATCTCAACATCGCTCAAGGTAACATGGCAGTGCAGGTAAACTGCATCATTAAAATTTGTTATATTTCCTGATAAATTTACTATTTCAAGCGGCTGCCTGTATTTATTGAAAGTGTATTTCTTGTTTCGAACTATATAGTGCGCGAGCTCAGCTTCATCTAAAGACCCAATCCCAAAAAAATATCCGCATTTGATGTTATTTTTAGCGCAGAAGCCTTTCAAAGTTTCAAGAACTCTTTCCCCCGAATCGAGCCGCACAAAATAAGTATTTTCTATTTTTTTAAAGTTCATTGTCGAATTGATATTTTTTCGTTTAAATTATTTTAATTTTAAGAATCAATAAATCATCTCTTTTTCAAAATGATTATATTTCCCCTTCCTTTCTTTATCTTCTCAACTAATCCCTTATGCTCCAGCTCGGCAATCATCAGGCTTATTTTCGCTTCTGACAGTGGAATCTGCTTTCGTATTTCTTTTTGCGTTGCCCTGCCGCCTTCACTTTTAATTATTTTAATTACCTGCTCCAAATCTTCAACTTCTTCCACATCCGGCTTCTGATTATCATTTTCTAATTTCCCGGTGCTTTTCTTCTTTTTAATCTTAAAATAATATAATCCGGCACCCAAAACTATCACTAACAATAAACTAATTAAAATCCAGTAATAATTTTTAGGTGAGCTAGTGTCAATCACATTTCCATTAACATCAATGCCGGGATTTTCAACACCTTCCTCCACATCCGGAAATAAAATTAAATCCAGGACATAGGAGCCGTCCTGTTTTATTGTTATATTTTCCTGCACAGACGCAACTGCGGTATTCTTCTGCATCAGTTGCGCTTTAATCGCATACGCGCCATTTGGAACATTAAACGAATAGGAGCCGTTTCTTGCTATAAGGAACTGCTTTGGAGATGTGTCAATCTCCACTCTTGCATTATTAACTTTATTCAATGAAAAATCATACACATTGCCGTAAATAGTTGCGGCGCTCGCTATCTGAATCATAACCAAAGCTATTAAGCTATAAATCAGAATTTTGTAATTTCCCATATAAACAACTAATTTTGCAGTATATAAAAATATTGCGGACTGCAAAAAGATAATTCAAACATTTATTCAAAAATGATGTTTAAAGCCGAAAAACTCATTTAACAATTTTAAAACTTTATAAGGCACGAGACAGCTTCTCTGAAGAAAAATAAAGCAAAATAAAGCTTCTTCAAGCTTGAAAGTATCTTGTAAAGCCTCCATTTTTTCGGAAAATAAGTTTGCTTATAAGCAAAATAGCCCATGCACATTCCAGGATTTTGTTCAAAACTAAAAACAAAATTCAAATTAGTTTCGAGGTGAAGCAAATGAACATGAAATATGTTGGAGGCGTTTTGGCGGTTTTTGTGTTTTTGATGCCAATATCATTTGCAGATGCAAGCGCATCTTCCAGTGCGCAGGGCGAAGCAAAAGTGTCTGCAATTGGATTGAGGATGGGGCATTTGGGCCATATGTTTGGTGATTTTGCATTTAATGTAAAATCAGCTTTCGCATTCAGCCAGAAGGCAAAGCTTGAGGTGCTGAAAAGCAGGAATGAAGAAATGAACTCAAGGCAGCAAGCCTGGGTTGAAGCAAAGCAGCAAGCTTTGGCGCAGTTTAACTCAACAAACATGACTGCAGGGCAAAAACAGAGCATATTGGATTTGCTGAAGTCAGAGCACGATTCAATAGTCAAGGCAAGGCTGGAGCTTACCGGCAAAATAAAGGAAGTCAAAACCAAGGCAAAAGCGGAAAATGACACAAGCCTTGAATCAGATGCGGAAGAGGCGGCAGAAGCGTCGGCTTCAGGCAATTCGGCAGTCGGATTGGACGCCGATTTTGGCGGCAAAGCTGAAGTTCACGAAGGTGCTGAAACTCGCGGCGAGATTAAACGCGAGGAAAATAGTAGGGACCATGGTGTTGAAGTAAGCTCAAAAGTCAATCTGGGTGTTAGTCTCGGATAATTTATTTTTGATTTTTTATTTTGCAACATAGTGTAACCATCAGAGGTGATAAAATGGAAAAGCCTAATCTAGTTAGTGATGAAGAAATACCGGAAGACGAATTTAGCATCTATTCAAAATACAACAGGGAAACTCAGCTGGAAGATGATGAGCTTAGCCCGATTGAAGAGGCATTCATGAATGGTTACGACAATGCCATCTGAATAGCTGAATTTGCGGCATAAAATTTATGGGGGCTTCCTCAGTGGACATGGCAGTTCAGCCCGGTGCCTCAAAAAGGGAGAGCGGCAAACTACATGTCTGCTTTAATGGGTTTTATCAAATAAAATGCCCGATTAAGCCAAAAACAGCTCAAATAAAGCTTTGTAAAGCTTTAATAAGGCAAAAAATCAATTAAAAATCAGCTGGAAAAAGTTTATTTATAAACAAAACAGGAATAACCTACAAAATAAATCAAGAATCCAAAAAGAGGAATTAAATATGCCAAGCAGGATATGCATTCATTGCAGGACGAGAATAACAGGCAGAATAAGCGCGTGCCCGTATTTATGCGCGCATTGCGAGGCAATGGTAAGAAACGCACAATCAAGCGAAAGGTTCATATATCTTGATGAAAGTTATTAAAAAATTAGGAGGGAATAATAAAATGAAAAAAACAATTGCATTGATGATAATGGCCGTGTTTATTCTTAGCCTTGTGCCATTGGCTGTTGCTGATACGGAGGTTGCCGCAAATTCGGATGCTTCAGTGGATAGCGAAACAAGTTCCGGAAGCTCGGATTCTTCTAATGTCCGGGTTAGTTCAACAGCTTCTGTAAGGGCCCGCGCAGAAATAAATGAAAATGCCAAAGACAGGCTTGAAAAAATGAGGGAAAACAACGAGAAAAGGCTGGAGAAAATTGCCGAGCTCGACCAAAAACAGAGGGAAAGGCTTGCGGAATTGGAAATTAAAAGTTTTGAAAAAATCTCGCAGCTTAAGGGTGACCGCCTGGAAAGGCTTGCAAGCCTTAGCAGTGAGAAGCTCAAAAGAATTGCCGAGCTTGAACAGGAAAAGCTTGAAAAAATCTCAGAGCTTAATCAGTCAGACATTCAAAAATTCTCGGAACTGAACAGGGCAAGATTAAAGGAACTTGCAAAGATGGATATTAAGGCATTAAAGATGGAATTGAATGGAATAAAGATGCTGAAAATCAGGGATGCGCGCGATTTGGACAAAAGAAATTTATCCCAGTCTGTCATTTTGAAGGCAAGGGCTGATTTCGAGGCGGCTAAAGAAAAATTCAGGGAATCAAAAGATAATCTTGAAGGCGCAAGGGAGAAATTAAGGGAGTCAAAAGAAAAGCGCGATGACAACGCAACCATTGAAAATGCAAGGGACTATCTTTTGAGGGTTTCAGATGCTTTTGTCAGCCACCTTGAAAAAATAAAGGCAAAAGTGCAGGAAAACGCCAACATTGAAGCCAATGTGTCAGCAAGGATTGTCGCTGAAATAGACGCTCAAATTGCGGACATAAACTCAATTAGGGCGGATGTGCAGTCAGCCATGACAAAGCAGCAGATAAAAGATTATGCCGCCAAGCTAAGGAAGAAATGGAATACTCTTGAGCACTTGGTGGAATTATACAGCAAAAGGGTTGTATCTGCAAGAGTTGAAGGCATAGTAAACCAGGGCCTTGTGCTTGAGAAAAGGCTTGACCATGTTTTGCAGGAAGCAAAGGACAGGAACATCAGCATTGATGTGAGTGCCGAAGTTGGAGTATTCAGCCAGAAGATTGCAGAATCTAAGGGCAAATACACGCAAGCCCAAGCCAAGATTTCAGAAGCCTTAAGTTTAAGAGCCAACGGAGAGCCGGCTGACAGTGCAAAAATTCAGTCCTTGATGGATGAAGCTAACCAGCTTTTGAAAGAATCAAGGGATTCAATCAAGCAGGCCCACGATGAGCTTAAGGTGATCGTCAAGAAAATAAAGGGAGCATATCCAGGCGCAGACCTTTCAGAGAGCATGGAAGTCGAAGTTGAACAGGAATCCGATTAAAAGGATTCTAATTTTTATTTTTTAAAATATAAGGATGAATGGAAAAATATGACTTATCGGTGGAAATGTTTATATAATCAATTCACTATAAGTGCCATAAATATATTTGGAAAATAATTGAGCAAGGGGGAAAAAATGAAAAAAACAAATATTCTTTTGGCTTTAGGTTTAGTTTTGGTTATGCTTGTTGGTGCATGTACAAGCACAGTCCAAAGCGATTTTAGTTCAGGAACGCAAAACACCGGAACCCAGCAATCTTCGGAGGGAAGAGTGGTGTTTGCTGTAAAAGATGCAGCAGCAGACATGGGGGCTGTCACAAGCGTTAAAATTACCGTTGACAGTGTGAAAGTCCATAGCGAAACAGAAGGTTGGGTCACAGTTTCTTCATCGCAAAAAACATATGATTTACTGCAATTAAAGGCGCAAGGCAAGCAGGAACTTTTGGCAGATGTTCAATTAAAAGACGGAAATTATGATCAGCTTAGGTTGGACATATCAAATGTAATTGTAACCGATGCGAGCGGCTCTCACGAAGCGAAGCTTCCTTCAGGAGAATTAAAAGTAAACGGCAACCTGGTTGTCGAGGCAAATGCAACATCAACCGCGACATTTGATTTCATAGCAGATGAGTCAATCCACGTGACTGGAAATGGCAAATACATAATGGCGCCAGTTGTGCAAGTAGAGACAAAATCAGATGCTGATGTCCAGATTGGAAGCGACAACAAAGTTGAAATAAAAAATGGCAATGTCAGGACAAACATCAAAGTTGGAATGGATATTGATGGAAATGTGGGTGTCAATGTCAGAGTGCCTTCCAATGCCAACATAACCATAGATTCATCCGGCATGGTTAAATTAGGCAAGGGCAATGCCGAGGGCAATGCTAATGTCGGAGTCGGCATCGGTGTATAATAATATTTTATTTTTTTATATTCATGCCCAACTAATAGTAAATTTTAAATAGTACCAAAAACAAATGAATACAAAGTGGTGAAAAAATGAAAAAAATATTAGTGCCATTTCTCGTGTTGATGCTGGTGGTTATTGCAGCCTGCGGCCAGAGGTCGGCAAGCAATATTCAGGAGCCGCCCGTCAAGGAAGCCGTGGTGGATTCAGCTGCAGACTCCTTTGGAAATTCTGTGGATGCCATTAACAGCGATGAAAACGACACAAGCGCAAGCCAGCTTAATGGCGTTGACCAGGGATTGTCTGATGTTGAGAATATATAAATAATAAGTGTCGGCAATTTTTAATGAATATAATTCTCTGATATTTGGCAAGGTTTATAATCAATTCTTTATTTCTTGAGTTTATGATTAAGGTCGATGGCAATTTTGGTGAAGGGGGGGGCGCAATAGTAAGAACCGCACTGGCACTGTCAACAATAACCCAAAAGCCGTTTGAAATCTATGATATCAGAAAAGGCCGCCCGCAGCCCGGGCTGAAAAGCCAGCATCTTTATTGTGTAAGGGCATTGAAGAGATTATCAGATGCAATTGCGGAAGGGGATGAACTTGGCTCAACATCTTTAAAATATTATCCGAAAAAAATTATTGCCAAAAACCTGGATGTTGATATCGAAACAGCGGGCTCAATAACTTTGCTGTTGCAGTCCCTGCCGCCGCCATCAATGTTTGCCTCCAAGCCGATTACTATTTCAGTTGCGGGAGGCACCGATGTGAAATGGAGCATGCCTTTTGATTATTTTAACAATATCCTATTGCCCCAGCTTCAAAGATTTGCGAAAATCGAGGCAAGATTGCTGAAAAGGGGGTATTATCCAAAGGGAGGCGGGAAAGTTGAAATCAGAATTAGTCCAAAATTTAAGCTAAATGATTTTGAGAATTTTGAGGAGTTCCATAATCACTTGAAACAAAATGTCAATCCTTATAATTTAACCGAACAGGGCAATTTGATACAAATAAAGGGGATTTCCCACGCTTCGAAGGATTTGCAGGGCTCTAATGTTGCCGAGAGGCAGACAGAATCGGCAAAAAATATTTTGAAATTAAAATATGATGTTCCGATAAATATAATCTCGCAGTATCAAGAAACTTTGTCAACCGGCTCTGGAATAGCTTTATGGGCAATATTTTCCAGAAATAAAAATGATATCGATGAAAACAATCCGATAAGGGTGGGCGCAGATTCTTTGGGAGAAAGAGGGAAAAGAGCAGAAGATGTAGGGGAGGAAGCAGCTAGCAGATTAATTAAGCAAATCGAAGCCAAAGCGCCTGTTGACGGGTTTTTGGCAGACCAGATTTTGCCGTTTATGGCTCTTGTTGGAAATTCAAAAATAAAAGTTTCAGAAATAACAAGCCATGCTAGGACCAATATTTACGCGATTGAGCAGTTCTTTGGGAAAATTTTTGAGGTTGACGAAAATAATAACGTAATAAAATCAATTTAAAACAATAACATTTTTAAACCGTCTTCTTATCCCATAGCCATAAAATGGCAGAAAAACAGGCAGTATGCAGCTCATGCAGGAAGCGCATTTCAAACACAGTAGGCTCAACCAGGTTCATGTGCCCGAAGTGCGGCAAGACGGAAGTTGTCAGGTGCCACCACTGCAGGCAGATTGCGGCAAAATACAAGTGCGCGGAATGCGGCTTTGAAGGGCCCAATTAGAATTCTAAAATGGCACGTGTTGTAGTATCTTTAAGGATAATGCCTCAGAGCCCTGATGTGGATCTTTCTGAGCTTGAAACAAAAGCAAAGAAAGAGATAGTTGCGTTCTGCAGCTCGGAGGAATTCAGGACTGAAATCCAGCCTATAGCATTTGGATTGAAAGCATTAATGATTCTTTTTGTAATGGAAGAAAGCATCGGCACAACGGAAAAGCTTGAGCAGAAAATTTCCCAGTTAGAAGGCGTTGAATCCGTTGAAGTCACGGATGTAAGAAGGGCGGTCGGGTAATTTTAAGGTTTAAATAAACTGCTATGCCTTGTGAAATTAACTTTTCTTGAAGAATGTTTGGTCCCACCTCTGACTCGCTTTAATTTTGGCATATCCACTGGAGACCTTGATTTACTCTGTTTTGCCCTAGACCCATAAATCGCTTTTGCTATTTTTGTATTATGGCCGTGATAGGCATTATGATGGCCCCTTACTTTGGCATCTATGTTGGGGTAAAATCCACCCCATGCTATATCGGCTCTGTGGGGAATTTCTCCCAGGTAATGTTCATTCCCATTTGTGGTATAAGCTGCAGCAGAAGTTTCCAATCGCCCCGGCTGCGCTAAAGCCAAAGGCGCTCCCTCTAATCCCATTCTCTCAACAGCTTTATCTATAGAATCTGCTAATGGCCCTAGAACTGCAACAACTGCGCTATAAGCGGAATTATACAATCTTTCTGCGTACCCCATTTAGAGTCAATACGCCGGAAATTGCATTTATTATTTAAATCTTCCTCAAAATTCGGATCAATTCTTTTAGCGGAATATCGCTTCTTATCCCCTCTCCCTTAAAATGGGTGTCGCTGGCTTTATAGCCCATTTTCCTGATTTTATTTTTTATTGATTCTTTTTTGGGCAAAGTTTTGATTTTATTTTTTTCAGCAACATCATTCAGGTCATAAAACCCGACGGTGTTTATTTTTGATTCATCTTTTATCATTTTTAGGAATTTTATCAGCTCATTGTTTTTATTAAAAGTTTTATTTTTGATAGAATTCTGATAAATCCTGCTGCATAATTCAGAATCAAACAAATTGCCGAGCCACATGGGGCCGGCGTTGTTAAATAATCCGTGCATTTTTAATATTTCGTCAGCTTTATTTTTTCCTTTTCCATTCCTCAAAAAAACTCTCATGTAATGCTCCTTCGAATAGGAAAATATCGGAGTCAGTGCCTTGTCATACTGCGCGGCAACCAACTGGATTTTCCTGATTAGGATTCTTAGCCCGGTCTCGTGCATCAACGCATCTTTTTTTGGCGCTGCCCAGTATTTTCTTATGCAGGCCTGAGGATAAGTGCCGGCCAAGGCGCTTGTGTCTGTTGCTGTAACTGCCAGAATGCCGTCCCTTGCAAGCCGCTTGCACGCAGCATCAAGAAAAGGGTTTGGCGTCCCGAAAGGATCAACATCAGTATAATCAAAGCCGGTGGATTTTAAGAGGAATAAATTTGCGTCTTCGTTTTCTATAGTCATTTTTTTATTATTTTTATATTTAATCTTATTGAGTATTAAGTTTTCTTTAATTGATTTAACTGCATTTTTATCAAAATCATTAATATAAATTCTACTGATTTTATCCTTATTTAATTCCTTCAAAAATCTGATGCTTCTTATCCCGCTTGCAGCCAAAGGGTCTGCAATCTGCAGATCATTATTGTTTATGGAATTCAACAACAGTACTGAAATGTCCCTGTTTATGCCCATAACCGGGTTGTAGAATACTTCCATTTCTTTGGATACTATTTTTTTATTTTCAACATTAATCTTGGCTAATCCTTCATTAATAATTGTTTTCATAATCAAGATAAATTACAGTTCAATTAAAAAACTTCTGATTGCATAACGTTTAAAAACACAGCATCTTTACTTATACGAGATTAAAATGGTTTTAAGACAACTTATTATTTCGGTTCTTGGCAACGTCGATGCCGGCAAGACTCAATTGCTGGATACAATCAGAGATACCGCTATTGTTGAGTCGGAGCCGGGCAAAATCACGCAGTGCATCGGCTGCTCCCAGATTCCGCTTGACGTCATCAAAAAAATCAGCGGAAGCCTCCTTCAAAAATCGAAGATTGAGATTAAAATTCCGGGCTTTCTCATCATTGACACGCCCGGCCATGCAGCATTTACTAATCTTAGAAAAAGGGGCGGCAACCTGGCGGATATAGCCATTCTTGTCATTGACGTCAATGAGGGGCTGAAGCTTCAGACGGAAGAATGCATCGAAATTCTGAAAAATTACAAAACTCCGTTTGTGGTTGCGCTGAACAAGATTGACCTGCTTTCCGGATGGCGTTCAAATCCCGAAATTGGCATTCTGGAAAATATACAGAAGCAAAATGAAGAGGTCATGCTGCGCCTCGAAAAAAAGCTTTATGAGCTTGTTGGCAGGCTGAGCGAGCTCGGCTTTAATTCCGAAAGGTTTGACCGTGTCGAGGATTACACAAAGCAGATTGCACTGATTCCGATTTCCGCAAAAACCAAGGAAGGGCTGTCGGAATTATTGATGGTCATGACCGGAATGTCGCAGAGATTTTTGGAAGCAAGCTTAAATGTTGATGTTGAAGGTTTTGCCAAGGGAACTGTTCTTGAAGTCAAGGAGGAGAAAGGCCTGGGAACAACGGCTGATGTAATAATTTACGACGGCTCTTTGAGCCAGAACGATATTATAGTCATAGGCTCGTTGGGAGAGCCGGTTGTCTCAAAAGTGAAGGCGATGTTTGTTCCGCTTCCCCTGGTGGAGATGCGCGACAAAAAGGCAAAGTTCAGCTCCGTAAAAAGCGTAAGCGCGGCCATCGGAGTGAAAATTTCAGGCCCCGAGATGGGCAATGTTGTTGCCGGAATGCCGCTGAGAAGCTGTTCACAGGCAGATGTTGAAAGAGTGAAGGAAGAAATCAAAAAAGAAGTTGAAGAAGTCATAATTGAAACTGACAGGCAGGGCATCGTGATAAAAGCCGATTCTCTCGGAAGCCTTGAGGCGCTCATCCAGCTGCTGAAGGAAAAAAATATTGAGATAAAAAAAGCGTCAATCGGAAGCATTTCCAAGAAAGACATATCGGATGCGGAAATAAGCTATGAAAAAGACCCTTTGCAGGCGGCAGTTCTGGGATTCAATGCAGATTTGATGCCTGATGTCAAGGTTCATCTAAATGTAAAAGTCATTTCCAACAATGTAATCTACAAGCTCATCGAGGATTTTGAGAAATGGCAGCTCGAGACAAAAAAACTGCTTGAATCAAAGCAGCTGGAATACCTTTACAGGCCGTGCAAGATAAAATTCTTGAGGGGATATATTTTCCGGCAGAGCAATCCTGCGGTTGTCGGAGTTGAGGTTCTCGCTGGAACTTTGAAGTCCGGAGTTTCATTGATGAAGAAGGACGGCGCTCCCCTGACAATTGTAAAAAGCATCCAGCTGGAGCAGGAGACAATAGAAAAAGCGGAGAAAGGAAAGCAAATCGCCGTATCATTGCCGGATGTTGTTGTTGGAAGGCAGATTCACGAAGAAGACATTTTGTATTCCGTGATTCCGGAGGACCAGTTCAGGAAATTCAAGGAATTTAAGCAATATTTAACCCAGGAAGAAATCGCAGTTCTGAAGGAAATAGCCGAGATTATGCGAAACCAAAACCCAATGTGGGGAATTTAATTTTATTCATTAATAATTTTATAAAAAATAAATTAATTAACTAAAAAATCATCAGGGAGGGAACCAACAGAACGCACTTGCTGCGGAACAAAATGCCATCCACCCACCCAAAGATATTAAGCCATCAAATGCAATTGTTGCTCAATAAAACAAACTCAGCGAGAAGGTGTGGGAACTATCAGCAGTCGGTTAAGAGCAGGAAGCAATGTTCCCCTTATGAAAATTTAGCGAACGGTATTCAAAATAAAAATTTAATCATTGAAAAACAAATAAAATGCAGGGCTTAAAGATTTTGAACAGCAGGGAAATAAAGGAAATTTACGGACTGATAGAAAAACAGTGGGGCGCAAAAGTCAAACTGGATTACGGCTTTTTAAGAAACCAGAAAAACAGGATATTTGTAATAAGCAGGGATATTTCAGCAATTGACATTTCAAAATTAAGGCTGAATTCTGTTGGAATGTATTTCTGCGAATTTGACAGTTTGGGAATAAGATTAAGCATTGAAGGCTCGCAGATTATAGGCCCGAAGGCGGAAAAAAATATTGTCGAGCTGGATGAAGAGGAGGCAAAAAGATGGTTCAAAGGCGAAGATATTGAGAAGGAATGCGCGGAGTGTAAGGGATTTGTAATCTTAAAGCACAGTAATGATTTTCTCGGCACTGGAAAATATTCAAGCAAAAGAATATTAAATTATGTGAGCAAGACGAGGAGGATTAGCGCCCATTAGTTTTTCTGTATCTGACAAATTCGTGATATGGGAACACCTGCGGCATCTGTTTTCTTGTTACCAGCTCAAGGCTTGTTTCTGGCTGTGCCCAGTCTGTCGGGCGCCATAGGCAATAAACTTCAGTCCCCGGCTTCGAAAGAGATTCAGCTTTTCTTGCAAGGCTCGCGAAATTGCCTGGAATAAGGTATGCAAAGATTTTGCTAAAATCTGCAAAGCTCAGTCCGGATTTTTGATACATATCATCATTCAAAAAATCCCCTTCGAGAACAGTTAATCTTGAAGTGTCAACTAATTTTCTTTTTTCCAGTTCGCTAAAAAGAGCCCGTGAGCGCCTGACCAGCTCGGGATTAAGTTCAACCCCTGTGACGTGATAGCCTAATCTGTTAAGGTAAGCTGCTCTCCTGCCGTCGCCGGAGCCGGCAACTAAAACTCTGCCTTCGTGGGGCTTTTTCTCAATTGCGTGCCACGCGTCAAAATACACAATTTCATCCCACAGCATCTCGGGAATAGTTGGCTTCCATATGGCATTATCCACGCTTTGTGGTATTTCTGTGGGTGCGTTATCTCTGTAAAATTCTACAATTGCTTCCAGATCCTCGTGCGTTTTCAAGTCCATTGCTATCCCCTGCCATAAGCTGCCCTGTCATAGATTTTGGAAATCTCGCCCAAAGTTCTAATATCAAATTCTTTGAAAGGAGTTAAAGCTGCATTAAAGCTAAGCCCCTCCTTAATTGCATCTTGTATCCTGCCATGTTGGAGGAGTCTTGGGGGTACATACGCCATTCCTATCTTTCCCAACTTTATAGGCTCCCAACCCCTGTCTATGCAGAATTCATCAACTCTTCTGCTGTACGCCGATTGCATAGCTGCGGGCAGTGGCCTGCCATACGCCTCATTGTATGATTTAATCAATTTTCCGATAAACAGTGAAGCAACTACTTCCCTTACAATATCATGTTTCTCTCTGTCAGGGCTCGTAGGTTTATAATTATCAAATGACCCTGCAAGCCTTGCGTAGGCGGCAAATAGCATTTTTATGTGCCTTTCGTGAAGCATGCGGGCTATTCCCCTAGGATCTATAAAATGTGCGAAATCGGCATCAAGCTCAAGCACGGCATCTTTCAGTGCTTCATTGATCATGCTGATTCCCTCGCTGCCATATACCGCCCCCATTCCTTTATTCTGGATATAGCTTGCTAAAATGGCATCTATTGTTCTGGTAACCCTTTTGAGATGGTGAGGGCCGATTCTCTGTTTAGCCTCGCTATAAACCTCCTTTATGCCGCTAAATAATTTTTGAAATCTATCTGATTCTGCCCCGATATCACCGATATTTACTATCTGCCTTCCCAAAGCTGCAACAGCCCTTGCGTAATTATTTCTGTAAATTTTAGAAAACTCATTGTCACTTTCCGGACCGCTCCCGAAGAACGCAGAGCCAAATGCAACATCCTTAGCCTCGACTCTAACTGTGTCTAATAGCGATCTTCGGGCTTTTTGATTAAGCCATGCAGATTTATCAGCGGGTTTCCGTGCAGTTGTGAAATAATCATGGAACATGGCAGGGCACATTACCTGCACTTCCCCGGTGGTTTGCTTAAATCTTAAATCATCGCTTACATAGAATTTTGCATCCTGGTACCCCTCAACGGCGTGAGGCCCAATCCTGTCTTTGATAAACATTACTTTAATTTTCCCCGCATCAAGGCCCATTCCCTGATACTTTGCTTCCAGGTCATTTGTGGTGGTTTCAGCGTAAATAAAAAATCCAAGCGGCATATCCCCCATCCTGAGCCTTATTGCTTCTAGTATTTCTGTCTCTCTCCTGCCTGGTTCAGGATTGTCTTCTTCTTTTTTTGATTTGCTTTTTCCCTTCTCAGCTTCTTTTTTTGCCTGTATTATATCATATCTGGAAGCAGCGTCATGGTATTTGGCTGCAATTCTTGCCGCTAAATCTGCGATGCTAAAATCTACGTGGCCGTAGGTGCGGAAATTAATCAGGAGGTCTCCTTTGTCTACCATAACCGAACTGCGCCCTTCCCTGTCAACATATTCTGCAGAGCCATCTGTTCTTTTGCCGTAACCATAATTTTTGCCTGCCGTGCTTTTTAGCGCGTTTTCAAATAGGACCCCATCATCTTCTCCGCTGGTTCTTAATAGGTACTCAAGCTCTAAGACTCTTTCTCCATTTGGATTGACAATAACCTGCCTTTGAGCCCTTAAGCTGATGTTTCCAAAGTTCATGAAATGGGGTTTTATTGGTATGGTACTGAATCCGTGCATTCCGGCTATTCTGCCTGCAACGCCCAGGACAAGCTCCTCATTTAATTTTTGAAATTTCCTCCGATATTCTTTTTGTTCGGTTTGTGTAAGGTCCCCATAGTCAACTTTGAATTCTCTGTAAAATCTCTCTTTCTCGTCCGGTGTAAGGTCCCTGAACTTCTTGCCCTTGAACCGCTGATGATTCAGTCCCGCGTCATACCTTCTTTTTTCTTCAGGGCTTAATCTGGAATAATCGCGTTCACTCCTGAACCTCCTTGCGTCAGGATGCTCTACTATAATTCTGTAGCGCTGATAATCCATGTTCCCAGTTTCGCTTTGGGAAGCCACGGTCGCAATGTTTTTTTGCCAGAAGCTCTCATATTTTTTTACATCAGACATGACATACAGGACATTGGTCTGCGGATTGGCTTCATACGACTGGACCTGAACTTCGCCTTCCGGAGTCGTGATTGTTTTAGGATGCCTCCTAAGTTCCCTATTCCCACTCAAGTTTCTTAAAAGCCGGTCCATCAGCTCTTCCAGGTTTGCTTTGCTGTGCCGCGCAGAATTTTCATAGGCAGTAAGGGGAATTCCCAACGCCCTTGCCTCAAATAAATAATCCATTACAGGTTTGGGTATAGGCTTTCTTCTCCTAACCGCTTCCTTGGCTATATGGAATTTTACTAGAAACTCCTCAAATTCTTCGTCCATCACAGCCTGTGAGCCTATCATTTTTATTTAACCCTTTTCAGCATAAAATTCTGTTTATCATACCAATCGAGCGATTAAAATGAAAAATATTTCCCTTCACTGTTAAAAAAAGATAGCCAGCCTTTATCTTCAGTTGCTTTTAATGCGACCCTAAGTTCCCTCATCTTTTTTAACATCTCACTAAATGCATCTCTTTCTGTTTCCAACGCTGTTTGCTGAACTGCCCTTCTCTTATAAAAATCAAAATTTGGCTTTAGTGGTAAATTTAATGTATAGAATAAATAATTCTGGGCATTTTGCAATCTAAGGTATTCTCCGTCTCCCGGAAGCTCAGCTGGCTTTATCTTTGGCGCTAAGTCATGCGCAGCCCAAATTCCCCTTCTCGCTTTTCTGAATATGCTGATTACGTGGTCTATGCTTTGGCCTTCAAAATTTGAAGCAGTTTCTGCCAAATCGGCGAGCTTAACCATCATTGGCGCCGTATAATCCGGGTGGCTTTGCGGATTTTCCAGGAATCTCGCATGCTCTTCAAGCACGGCATTTGCAATTGTATTGATAAAATCAGCATATAATGTTTTTTTAAGGGCTAAAAGATACCTGTTTTCATCATCATTTCCTCTTAGTGCATCATCTATCTTCTGTAAATTATTGCCATGTGCTATAGATATTACATTTTGAAACTGCCCGTCCACACTTTCTCTTGCTCTTTCAGTATCTAAAATACCTTCTTTGATTTTTGTTTTTAATCTGGTTTCAAGATCCTCGACTATGTCACTAATTCTTGCCTGTGAAGCATTTTCAAGATAACCGGCTCTTCTTAAAACATAGTTTCTAAAACGTTCTAGCGCATTAATCATTTTATTGTAATTTCCCAGAATATCCTCAGAAGTAAATGCAACCGCTTCGGGTTTTAATTTTTCCAGCATGCTTACTGTTATATACTGGCCAATTTCAGACCTCACTTGAGGGTCCATTTGCTCAACCATGCGGTCCAGCGATTTTAGAATTAAGCCGTTCCCGCTTGTTACAGCAGTTGCAATCCTTCCGACTGCAGGCCCGAATAAATATCCTATTGCATCATTTACGGCCATTGCTCCGATAAGGCTTTCTCCAAAATCTTCACCTACATCATGAACCAAGGTTCCAGAAGTTTCAACAGGAGATTTTAACAGGTAACCTGATTGTTTATATCTATAAAAAGACTGGGAAGCGGCGTCAAACGAATGCCTTGGTAATGGTTTTCCATCCCTTCTTCTTTTTCTGGTGCGCAGTAAGGCATGCTGAAAATAATATGGCCCTAACGATTCAGGCCCAAAAATAGTTTTAATATCCTGTGGGTTAGCTATTCTTCCGCTCTCTATTTGTTTAGATACAGAATAGATTAAAGCTCTTCTGCGATTATAATCTTCCGGATATTCTCTTCCTAGTGCCATTTTGTTTTTGTGCCCCTCACAGTCCCCAATCTTATCGCCTCCATTTTTCCAAAGAATCTAATCCTCCCCTAAGGATTACTCGGCATTATCGCTTTAAAAATTTATCTCTTTTTAGTCGTAACTCTATGTATAATACACTAGTTTAGATATTCGGAGAAACTAGACTGGTTTGCTTTCTATAATTATACTTATTTCGCCTTCTTTTGATTTTAAAAACTCAATCAATACTCTTTTTAACTCAACAGCAGCCTTATTTGACCTTATTGCAAGCGTCCTTTCAGATGCGAAATCTGTTTTTCTGATGACGATTTCCTTTTCATCATTAAAATCAGGATTCAACTCCGCTTCCATTGTTTCTTTAATTTGTTTATCTTTTGTTTCAATAATTATCTTTATTTTTCCGGATTTGGATTTTTTAATGAATTTTTTTATTTCATTTAAGTCAAAATCCGCCCTGACACCAACGATGCAGTCCCCATTAAGGCTCAATTCAGAATCTTTGATAAACTCAAGCGTAGTTTTATGCGTTGCAAGAATATTGGGATGCCCGTAAGCATGGAATTTGTATTGCATTTTATTTTGCTTTCAAGTATCGTCATTAATAATAATCAGTTGTACCTTCTCGTTTTGTATAATGGGGGGTGGAGGGCTATCTGGTGCACATTAAGTGCGATAAGATCTTTCCCTCCCTGAATATTTTTGTCTTATTATTCCAACTATATAAAATAAAAATATTAATTCACTTCAACAAGCTCATCAAATAATCTTTCTTCATCTTGAACCCTTTTCTTTTGGCTAGTTTTTCAATCCCGTTGACAAAATTGCTCCCGTACTGCGCAGCCTGCTTCTTGCGCCACGCAAACTCTTTCTTCAATCCCAAAAACTCGGCAGCCTCCCTCAAAATTATTTTTTTATTGTCTTTGTCAATCTTAAGCATAGGATGGACATTCATTGCAGCATTGATCAAATCCTTGTCCAAAAATGGAGTCCTTAACTCAATTCCCAATTTTTTCGCAATAGTGAAATCACGTACCAAATCTCTTTTCCACATATTCTTCAGCCCGCTCCAGCATTCCTTGTGCAGGGCTTCAAAATTGTTTTTTCCAAGAACATCGCTGTGCCTTTGGTATCCTGCGAAAATCTCCTCGCTTCCGAGGCCTCCGAACAAAATATTGCTGCCGTCAGCAGCTGCAATCTTGCCGGCAGCATGCAAAACAGAGCCCACGCTTGCTTTAACAATATCCGCATCATTCAGAATTTTGATAGTTTCCTTTAAAACAGTTTCAAATTCATCCAATGTTAAAATTTTATACTTGAAATTAAAACTATACTCCTTTGCAACTTGCTGCGCCCACATTATGTCGTCAGAGCCTTCAATGCCGACTGTGTAGCATGTGAAATTGCATTTAAGCTGCTTTGAGATAAATGATATCAGCGAGCTGTCCACCCCGCCGGAAAATAGTATTCCGAATTTTGGCGTGACCTGGTGAGCGGGGTCGCGAACCTCGCAAGTCACTCTCTTTTTGACGGAATTAACAACCGCCTCAGCAACTTCCCTCTTGGCGCGCTCATTGTTGGTCTCAAGATTGTCAAAATCATTCTCCATTCCGGAAATAAATTTAACCCACAGCTCTTCCGGAATCAGCTTCCCTTCCTTCACTATGCCCAAAACCTGCGTCATAATATTATTATTGCCATCTTTTTTAAAAATGTTTAGATTCCAGCAGGCTTAAATATTTTAAAGTATTCCTATACTTGGGGTGATTTCATGGGGATAGTGCAAGAATTTATGCAGGAGTTTAAAGAATTTTTAGATGAATACAAGGTGATGGGGTTGGCTACCGCATTTATAATAGGCGTTGCTGCAACGGTTTTGATACAGGCGTTAGTGAATGATATAATCATGCCGCTCATAACTCCATTTATACCGGGAGGGGAATGGCAGACGGCTAAATTTGCTCTTGGGCCGGTAGTCATATCCTGGGGGCATTTCCTGGGTGCCGTAATAAATTTTGTTGTCATAGCGTTCGTAGTGTTTATGATTGCAAAGTTTGTGCTGAAGGAAGAAAAAGTAACTAAGAACTGATTTTTTATTTTTTTAATTTTATTAATTATTTAACTGTTGTTTTTAGAAACAATTAAATATCCCCCTTACTCCTTGCAAGCTGAAATGCAGAAAGAGCAGCCAAATCAGGTAAGCAGTGACGAGCAGATTGGCTTTCACAAAGGCGCTTTGACGACGCTGGCAAAGGAGCGCGAGGAAATGCTGAAAATCTTGTCAATTGTAGAGCAGCTTATGCAGATGCACATTAAAAACCTGCAGGGGCTGGGGGTTGATTTGCAGAAAGAGGTCCAGAAATCAAAAGTTAAGAAGCCGATTGAGGATTCTTTAAGATAAATTTATTTCAATAATTCGTTATACAGCTCCATTAATTCATTGTATATTTCTTTCTTCTCATGGTAGTCCAGCCCGACATAAATCTCCCTTGCTTTGGCGTACAGCTCCTTCGCCCTGTTCTTGTTTGCGCCCATCTCTTTTCTTGCGCTTTCCAGGAGGTTGAAGCACTTCCCGAAATCCCTGCTCCTGCCAGCAAGATTTTTTATAACCTTTTCTTTTGTTCCGGCTTCAGGCTTTTTTTCCTTTGCCTGCTCTTTTGCTTCTGCCGCAGGCGGCGCTTTTTGCCGCTCAGTTTCTTTTTGTAAAATCAGCCTTTGGTTTTTCCTTTCCTCTTCCTGCCTTTGCCGCTCAGTTTCCTTCTGGCCTTTCTGCTCTTCCAGCAGCTTTGATTTTTTCTCTTTTTCAGCGCGCCTGTTTTCATCTTTAACCCTTTTTTCCTCTTCTTTCTTCTTTCTTTCTTCGTCTATTTTTCTTAATCTTTCTTCCCTGGATTTCTGCTTCTGCAGCTCTGCTTCCATCTTCTTTTTTTCATCATCCATTCTTGCCTTTTCCTTGGCTTTCTGTTGCCTCAGCTTTTCCCTTCTGTCCAGGATAGTGAAAAACATATTTTTAAAGTAGTCCAGCCTTAGTTTTGACAGCCCTAAATTTGCGATTGCCAGCTCCTTGTTGATCTGCTCTCTTTCCTTGACAAGTATTTCCAGTTTTTTTCTTATTATCTGTATTTTGTTTTCCGTGCCAGCCATGTTATCCGGGGAATTTTTCTTTTCGAGCCTTAAGGCATTAATCTGGCTTTTCAGCCCGGCAATGACTCTTTTCAGGTTGTGCTCGTTGTTATTCATCTCCTGAAGTTTTTCCTTATAGCTTTCCTCCCCCTTTTGATTATACTTTTCAGATTTGTCCGGGCTTTTCAGCTCTGTTTGGATTTTCTGCTCTTCAAGCTTGAGCTTGGCCTTTATCTCAAGTTTTTTCCAGTGCTCGGCAGCTTCTCTTTTGTCCGGGCTCAGCTTGCTGAGCTCCTGCTGCATCTCATTCATCATTTTGGCTTCTTTTTCTGCCAGCTCTTGGCTGAGCTTTGCCGCTTTTTCGCCGTGCTGCTGCTCCATCTCTTTTTGTTTTTTATATCGGCTTTCAGTTTCCATCTGGTGGCTTTGGATCAATGCGCCCTTCTGGTGCAGGAATTTATCGAGCAGCATTGATTTTTCCTCTATTTCGCGGTGCAAATCCTGTATCTGCAGCTCAGCCTCGCCGAGCTTGTTCAGAACTATCCTTTTTTCTGATTCAAGGCTGTTGAGCTCTGCCGCAAGTTTCCTGTCAGCTTCCTTGTTCCTGCTGAGCTTAAGCTTGAATTGCTTTATAAGCTCAAATTTCTGCTTTCTTATTTCCTCCTCTTTTCTTTTCTCCTGCTCTTTCTTTTGTATATCCTCTTCTTTTCTCTTTAGCTCCTCTTTCTTCCTCCTTTTTTCTTCCTCTTCCCGCTTTATGACTTCTATCTTCTTTCTGTTTTCCTCAAGCTCCTTCTGTTTTTGCAGAATAATCTCCTGGTTTTTCTTTTCCTCTTCCCGCTTCTGCCCTTCCAGCTCTTTTTGTTTTGCTATTTCCTCCTTTTTTCTTTCCTCTGCTTGTTTTCTGTGCTCTGCCTCCAGCCTCCTATCCTCCTCTTCCTTTCTTCTGCGCTCTTCTTCAATTTGCCTTCTTTGGGCTTCTTCTCTTTCTTTCTTTTCAGTCTCTTCTTTCCGCCTTAATCTTTCTTTTGACTCAATGTCTTCCTGTTTTTTTCTTTCTTCCTGGGCTTTTCTTATTCCTTCTTCCTCATCTTTCCTTAATTTATCCTGCTCAATTCTTTTTTTCTCCAGCTCCACCTGCTTTTTTTCTTCCTCTTCCCGCTTCAGCTTTTCCTGCTTTTCTTTTTCTTTCTGGAGGGCAATCTGCCTTTTTTCTTCAGGAGTCTTGTAAATTCCAATTCTATGGAAGAAATCTTTTATTTCCCTTTTCTTTTGCTTGATTAATTTTTGTCTTTCCAGCCGTGCTTTTTTCTTTTCTTCGGCCTTATTTTTATCTTCAAGGGCTTTTTGCTTTTTTTCTTCCTCTTCCCGCCTCAGCCTTTCCTGCTCTGCTTTTTTTTCCCCTATTTCCCTCTGTTTTTTGAGAATCTGCCGCTTTTTCAATTCCTCAAGGGCCTGCGCCTCAATTTCCTTTTGCTTCCTTGAAGCCTCAAGCTGAATAATTCTTTCCTGCTGAAGATTCTGCAGCTCTCTTTTCCTTTCAGCGCTTTCTTTTTGCAGCTTTTCCTTTTCACGCTCTTCCCGCCATTTTCTTATTTTATCTGCGATTCCTGAAAAAGCGCTTTGCCTTGGCTTTTCGGCCGGAGCCTCTTCAACTGCAATGGTCTCTTCCTCCACCTGCGCCTTTCTTCCTAATGTTGCCGTCCCTGTTAATTTTTCATACAGGTATGCGCCGAAATAAAAGTAAAGGTACGCAACCACTGCGAAAATCAGCAAAATCGCGGTCATGGAAAGCCCAAGGCACAATACGCTGCTCTTGCAGAATGCTGCAAAGCTACCCTGCTGGCTTTCCGGCCCGGTAACCTCAAACATGTAGCTCGCTGTCCCGACAGAATTTCCGAATTTTGCTTTTGCAGCGAATACATAAGTCCCCGGATTAAGGTTTTTTGGGACGGAAATGGTCTTGAAAAAGGAAGCCTGCGACTTCACGACAACTGTCTCGCTTTCTGTTACAATTGTGTTTCCGCTCATGTCCTTGACAAAATACTCAACGTCCACATTTACCGATTCAATGGTTTCAAGATTGAAAATCTTGACTTCTATCGTAGTGTCCTCGCCCTGTTTCACCCTTCTTTCTATTGCAACAGGATTCAAGTTCATGTCAAAAAGAACGTCCTTTGTTTCTATCTCAACAACAACCGGAACTTCCCTTGTAGCTTTCTCAGATCTCAGAACAAGCTTTCCGACATAGATTCCCGGCTGCTGCTCAATATTTTCATTTGGAATAATGGAAGAAAAATTCAGTGACAAAATTTTTGTCTGGCCGGGCTTTAAGGTAAACTCTTTCGAGTCTGCGCTTACAATATCTGACAGCCCGGAAACCTCAATGCTTATCTTTGACTGCTCATTGCCGGTGTTCATTACTTTGATCCGGTTCTCAAAATAATCCCCGCTCTTTACCAGAACTTTCAGCAGTATCTGGTCAACATCAAAATTAGGATTGGCATTTTCTGATTTATTCAGCAAGACAGCCTTGTTCTGCAGGAAAAACAATGAGCCGCCCAAAATCAATATCAGAACTAAAACTAAAATAAGGGAAAATAGCGGCTTTCTTATCCTGTGCTTCGGGTGGTTCTGGGGGTTGGTGCCGACATAAACCGACTTAATCTTGCCGTCACTTCCCCTGACATTATGGTAATAGTAGGGGCCCAGCTTTTTGCCGTGCTTTTTTATATACCTCTTAAACACCAAAATTGCTCACCCCGGGAACTAAGAGGCAGCTGCCGGCGTAAAATAGCTTCCCAATAAGCATCAAAACCCTACCTCTTTTTTGTAGTGTAACACCATTTTGGGATCAAATTTATACATTTAAATAGATTTCGGTCATTCGAACGGAAAAGTGGGGTGTGTATTCTATCCTAAGCACCGGAATTCCGCAATGTTCATATTTCTTTGGCAAAATCAAACAATTCTGGAGAATTATAATTTGTTTTTTTAGTTAGATTAAAATTAATTATAGGGAACTTTGAATAGCCCATTGGTTTTATGTATTTGATTCAAAGTTCTCTTAGAGAGTTTTGACAAAAATCATATATTTCAAAACTCCCTATATCAGAAATTATAATCGATTCAGCTTTTGGATTTATTTTTTCCTGTGCCTGAATTTATTTGTAATGGTTTTTTTCGGCACAATCAGGTAGGCAAACAGGAAAATTACTCCGGCAAGTATTATGATCAGGAATGTAATTGTCAGCTTCGAGCCTGCGAAAGCTTTTGCGCCTAATCCGCCTTTTGGCACTACTTTAAACAATTCGCTTGATACCGCGAATGAATTTTCATATCTCAATTCAACAATTGCAAGATAATCCCCGGGCTGGAGCTCACTTGGTATCCTGAATGATTTGACAAACGAGGTTTGATTTTGCACTGCAAATGTCTCGGACGATTCATAAACTATCTTCCCGCTCCTGTCTTTTATTGTGTAGGTTGTTGTTACATCAACTTTTCTCGGAGGGCCGACGTTCAGCAGGGTTATCTGAGCTTTTAGCTCGCCTCCAGGCTCAACCTCCCTGTAAGCTGACGGGATGTCTATTTTGGCATCAAAAAGCACATTCCCGGACTCAACTTCAATTATAACATCCACAGGCCTTTCGGTATCTCCGCTTTTTATTATGACCTGGCCAAGATAGGAGCCGAGTTTTTTCCCTACTATATTCAGCTCTACAATTTTTTGCTCTCCCTGCCCAAGGCTAAAGCTGGAATCCGACAGGAAAAGAATATCATTTATCGTTGCGACATTCAAATTAAAGCTTAGGTCAGTTTCTCCAGTGTTTTCAATCGTTAATGCTGCTGTCTTTGAAGCTCCAAGCGCCATGTGCTCTTTTACAGCGGCCGGGCTGACCCTGAAGCTTTTGGTTTTTGCTGCGGCTTCGATTGGAATCCCGCCTCCGCCACCTCCTCCACTTGCCGCTCCGCTGGCACCGCTGCTGCTTGCACCCTCTGCCGGAGCCGCAGGAGTTGAGCACGCAGAGCTCTTGCACAGGCTGCTGCAGCAATATCCTCCCTCGCATTGGCTGGCAGTTGTGCACGGCTGGTCATTCGCAAGCAGCAATAAATGGAAGAACCCGAGCTTGTTGATGTATGAAGTTGAGTTTATTATGCTGTTTATTATTCCCACAGCAATGTTCATTTTGTACGTTGAGCTTGAAGAATTTTCCCCGCCTTCCGAGACTATTATATTCTGCTTGTAGCTGCTGCTGTTTGTTTGGTAAGCGCTGACAGAAATTGGAATTAATAAGAGTGCAAGCGCGAGAAGCATGCCAAATTTCAGATATTTCATAATACATCCATTTAGTGCCCTGTTTTTCTATTTTTCGGTTTTGTTACGTAACAAAACCGAAGCTACGAATGTAATGAGTATGTTTCGGTTTTACGAAGTAAAAACGAAATTACGAACGGCAGTGAGTTTATTTCGGTTTTGCTACGGAACAGGCAGAATAATAATCTTTAAATACAAGCATTAATCAAAATATACCATGGCAAGAGGTGGTAGCTCGAAGTCTGGTTCCGTTTCCACGCCATCCTATGTCAACAAGCCTGGCTTGCACGAGAAGCCTGTTTTTCATTATGCGGTTATTTTGTTGGTAGCTGTAGCGCTTGTTGTCAGCATATTGGCGCTCGTCAACACTTACCAGCTAAAATCAGCAATAATTCCAAAAACGATAAGCCCGGAGCAGTTTCTTAAAAAATTGACAGCGCATCCTGAAATGAGGCCATATATAGGGACTCCCCCGCTGAATATAATCCAGATTAACGGCAATAATCTTGCAAACCTTCAATCCCAGATAAATGGGCTGGATTCAACATTTATCGGGAGTTTCATAATCCAGTACACAGACGGAATTGTTTTGTATGACTATGACAATGATAAGATTAAAGGAGTAGTTAGCTTGGATCAGCCCCAGCAGGCAAACCTGCCTGCAGATTTTTTTACCAAATTAAACAAGCACGCTGAGCTGCAGGGCTTGCAGGGCGAGCAGCCAATCGGCGGGCAGCTTGACCAAAAATCGCTTGACACTTTAAGCCAGCAGTTCCCAGATGTTTACAAGGACGCAAAAGTCGGAGACTTCCTGCTGAGATATAAAACAAGACTGGTTATCTACGATTATCCTGCTGACAAGATTGTAAATGCGGTCAATCTGCAGTAAGAATTCTTTTTTTATTAAATCTCATCCCAGTCGGATGATAACGGAGCCGCTTGCTGAGCTGATTGTAAGGTTGTTTTTGGTTGAATTGATCACAGGTGCATTGATTGTTCCGTTTGTGGTTATTCCGGCTATGTTAGATGTTATGTCAAAAATCAAAGATTTTCGAGCATGCTCGGAAATTGTAACAATTTATTGCATATCTTTGCAATTTCCGACACATTCAGCTCTAACTTTGCATTCGGTGCCGTCGCCGTTATCTTTCATAAACCCTGCTTCTGTGGTCAAGTATTCTGATTTTCAATATTTTACTTGTAAAATTCACATCCATCAAAATCCTATAATCGCCTATCCTAAGCTTATAAACATCAGCACCTTCATAATGTTCCAAATAGTGGAAAGGGTCATCTTTTATTCCTTCTACCTTTTCTATTATTCTTTTTGATATTTCTTTCGGTAGCTTTTCTAGAAATTTAAGCGGTTTAGGATTCCATTTGATTGCATAACTCATTTTCCAAGAATACGCTTTCTAACTTCTTCATGACTTATTAAATCAGAATCTGGAACTTTTCTTGATTCAGCAAGCTCTTTTTTCGCCCAGCCGCTTAATTCGTAGTCTTCTTTCATTATATGCTTCAGGAATTTTAAATCTCCTTTTATATCTGCCAATTCCTTATGTATTGTTTCCAAACTGACGTTTACCATTTCGATTCACTCCGTTTCTTAGTACTTACTTGTTTATAAATTTATCCCAGCCTTATTATAACGCTTCCTGCTGCGCTTGAGATTGTTAAATTCTGATTGTTATCCTGCGTTGTATTGATTACTGTTCTTGATATTGTTACATTCGCAAGAGTTACCGACTGGGTAATGTTTGCAGTTCCTATCACATGCAATTTCTGTCCCGGTGCTGTCGTCCCGATGCCGGCGCTGCCGCTATTCATTTTAGTGGTATATAAATAATCATATTCTCCAAGTTGTCAAATAACATTACAATTTTTTGGATTTCTTTTATTAATCCACCAGTATTAAGGGGTTTCGTTAAAAAGATAATTCCAGCATTTTCAGAATTTTTAGCATGCAGCCTTAAAAAATCCGTGTCCTGTGTGATTACTGCAATTTCATTTTCTTTGGCATAATTTAATATTTCTTCATCTGCATATTCAACCATACCAATGTCATGAATTGAGATTATATTAACTCCTAATCTTTTTAATGTCTTAACGGCAGGCAAATCTACGTTCTCATCAGCTAAGAATTTCATGTTTAAACTCTTTTCTGAATTTCTCTACAAATTCTCTATCTTTTCTTATCTCTTCCTGTACTTCTTCAGTATGCTTGTAATAATAGGAAAGAGCATCATATACCGATACCAGCGAAATATCAAAAGCTTCAGCTATCTCTTCAGGTGAATAACTTAGCACAATATACTTTTCAACAATATCCCTTACCCTTATTCTAGTGCCGGCTATTCGAGGGCTTCCAGACATCAATTTGTCCTTTATGATTTTCGATTCAATTGCTTTTGCCATTTATATCAGTTAGTCCTGGATATATTCAACTATTTAAAACTTACCCCAGCCTGATAATAACGCTTCCTGCTGCTGAGGAGATTGTTAAATTCTGAGTAGCTGATGTCGTGTTTATGACTGGTGCATACAAAGTTCCGTTTGTTGAGATTCCAGTTGATGGAGCTGTGACATTGACTTCCAGCATTTTGTTTGGAGCAGTTGTTCCGATGCCGACGTTGCCGGAAGAGTTGATAGTCATTTCTTATCCGCCGATTTCTCTTCAAGAATTGATTTTATCTTGTTCTTTAAATCAGGCAAATCTTTTTTAACTATATCCCAAACAATATCTAAATCAACTCCGAAATAGTGATGGATGATTTTGTCTCTGGTGCGAATGATATCATTCCATTCAACTAAACGGTATTTGTTCCTAAAATCGCCTGGAAGATTCTTGGCGGCTTCTCCAATAATCTCAATTCTTCTGATTATTGCATCCTGAATTTTCACATTTTTTGTTAATTTTTCTTTTGTCAGGTTTTTTGCGTATGATTCTATTCTTTCTATGCTCTCCGAAATATGCTCAATGAAAATTAGCGGCTCTTTTTTCATAAGATTTTTACCTCTTCCTTCAGGATTCTGTTTTTAAGCAGCGGATGAATTGAATTGTAAGTGAGCAAATCCACTTTTTTCTTTAGTTTCCTTTCCAATTCTAATTCGATGCCCGCAAATTGAAACCCGATCCCTTTCGGAGGCTGTATTACAATATCTATGTCTGATTTCCTTTTGGCTTCCCCTCTTGCGTAACTTCCGAATATTCCGGCTTTGGTTACTTTATTGCTCTTGAGTATTGGCACTATTTTCTGCTGCAATTTTCTCAACTCATTTTTATTGGTCATTTTAATCACTTGGCTTTCATAGGTAAGCGAAGTTTAAATAATTAACTGATTTTTTGGCTTTTCTTCTCATAAACGGCATGCAAAGGGAAAAACTCATAATAGTTATCTTCATCAAACCATGCGCATTTGAAATCCCTTAATGCAAGCTTTGTTCTTGACGCTAAGGCTAAAGCGTACAAGGTCAATTGCCGGACTGCTTCTATTTTGTTGGCATCTGGCTTGTAATCCAAGATATTTATGAAGCCGTTTCTTATCTGGATTAGGTCAATATGGCCGATAATGGGTGTTCTGTAATTTTGCAGATTAATTGAGAAATTTCTTTTTTTGAAATATTCTATATCATCATTAGTCAAATAGACAGGAATTTCTGTTGCTATCGTAGTGCTATCATTTATCAGCATGAAATTTTGTATTGATTGATGGCGCTGCTTGTTGTCATTTGCAATTTTCAATGCTATTTGCGCTAATTGATTAGCTTGATTTTGCTTTTCTAATTTTATTGCTGGCAAAGTTTCCAGTTTCAATTGGGATATTCTTTGCTCTGTGCTTTCTATTTCTGCTTCTATTCCGCGCTCGGCCAACATTTCTTTGCTGAATATGTGATGGGGAAAATTTGCTGTCGGGATTTTATACAGGTAGTCTTTTATCGGCAGGAATTTTTTGTTTTCTTTTTCTTCTTCTTTGAATAGCAATTCTAATTTTGCTTTATGGAACTGGAATAGGTATATTTGCTGGTGCAGCAATGGCTTTTTGAAGAGCATGTTTTTTGGCTTGTAAAGTTTTACTGCCTGCTTTCTTAATCTTGCAAAGGTGCAAATTTGCTTGTAGTGATTAAGCCATGAGGAGATTGTTGATACTGGAATCTTTAATTTTTGCCTTGCTTCAATTATTCCTGAAACTTGCTTTAATGTGCAGCCGAGATTATAAGCGGAAATTGAATTTGCAATTATTTTAATTGGATACGTTTTATTGCCTTGATTTTGCGGCGAGAAGAATTTCTTGCAGCCTTTGCACTGGAATTGCTGGATATCTTTGAATTTCCTTTTTCTCCTGCCTTTCTTAATTGTGTTGTTTGAGCTGCAATAGGGGCAGGGCATTTGATTTTGCATTTAATCTGTTTTATGGCGCAAGTTTATATAAGTAACGGATTTTGGAATTTTGGTTTTGTGTTGGGTGTTGAATTTTGGAATTGATAGGCAACACATTTTGGAATTTTATAGGTGATGGATTTTGGAAAAAAGGTGTAAGTTGCTGCTAAAATTCTACGGCATTGGGACTATTATAAGGCTGGTTTTATTTTTTAGCAGTGGGATTGGTTTTAAAGATTAAAAAATGGAAAGAATAAAAGATATTGCAGGCAATGGAGGCGGATTTGGGGTTTTGGAGAGGGATGGGTATATATTTATCCTAGGCGGATTATGACGCTTCCCGCCGCGCTTGAGATTGTCAGGTTCTGAGTTGCCAAAGTCGTGTTTATTACGGGCGTGTTTATTGATGTGCTTATGTTTGCACTTCCTATAACATGCAATGCTTGGCCTGGTGAAGTCGTCCCGATGCCGACGTTGCCGGTTGTTGCCGCGATAAACAGGTCTGGTGATGCGTCGTACGCTGTGGCACTAGATGACAATCCAAGCCCGGCTGAACTCACCAACGAAACGTGAGACGTGCCGCCCATCGCAATAACAAAA
>DATDYS010000037.1:0-18861 GCA_035288925.1 Candidatus Nanoarchaeia archaeon | reverse complement strand
CCCCTTTTTGATAAGGGTTCCATTTATTTTTCCCGATTTCTCAGCGCTTTCAACGTCGAGAGGAATTATACCCCCTTCCTGAATGAAAGTTTTTAATTCACTCACCTTTTTGTCAGATTTTTCCAAAGACGAAGCCCCGCTCCAGAGTTCAAATACTGATGGTGTTGTTATTTGAAGTGGAATATTTCGATTGCGCAATTCTTGAATTTTTGAGACGGTTTTGGGCTCATTTCTGAGAAAATCAATAATGACGGAAGTTTCAAGAATCATTTTAATGCTTCCCTTATCTTGTTAATTCTCTCTGTGCTTGACTCCCTCATTTTTCTTATATGCTCTTTCATCTTTTCAGCATCTTCATCTGTTAAAATTCCCGCAAATTCCATTATATCTCTTCTTCCAGTTATTCTATTAATTACATCAGTAAAACTTTCTCTAGGTTCTTTACGCATCTTGAGTCGTTCGTACGCTTCTTCCGTTATCGATATAGTCTTGGTTGCCATTGTCTGTGTATGTATGTGTATGCACTATTTAAACTTTTCTTCAATTTTGTAACCACTTTCTAATAACAAAAACAGATAAATTTATATATTGGTAGTATAAAGTACTACTTAGTAGTACTTACAATTTTGACGTCGGGGGTACATGCGTGCGAGCTGGGACATGGTGAGTGAGTTTCTCACGAATCTCACAAGTCACACGAGCACGCTCACAATTGGCAGCATGAAGCACAAGCTAAGTGTTAGTTTGGATGAAGAATTAGTGCAGAAAATAATGTCATCTCTTTCTACTGGCAAGTTTCGCAACAAGAGCCACGTTGTGGAATTTGCCGTGAAAAAATTGCTGGAGGCCGAGCAAAATGGCAAATGAGCATCCTCCAAGCGGGCTTGAGCAGGCAGCGAATAACTCTCACACACCAGTTAATGCCAATCCTAATGAACATCCTGCACTTGCACAAGAAGCCGGACATGAAAAGCCAGCTGCACCAAAAAAACCCTTGACTACTTTGGAAAGCGTGGTTAATGAAACTGGCGACCTTTTCAAGAAAACTTTTGATGTTTCTTTAGGATTGGGTGCGGCAGCGGCTGCCACCGCGTTTCTTGGCACGAAAAATGGCGCAGGCTCGCTCTCTGGTATTGTTGACAAAGGAAGGGACGGGATTGTGGTCCCATTGTCTTATGCTGCCGGAGAAAAATACGTTCAAAAGGGAAATTTCTCAACCAAACACTTTAGGGATGAAATGTTATCCGGCGCCATTCAGACTGCGGGTATAATTTATCCGGCTTACAAATACATGAATCTGGCCCAGCAGGGAATTGTAAATGCAGTAAGTGCAACTTCATATGCCAATTATGCCACTACAGCAGGAATAATTGGAAGGTCCATTATGAACGTCCCATTATATTTTCCGCCTGCTATTCTTGGTTATTATATTGTTGACCATTTAGTCAAGAAGAAAACTTTCAAGGGGTTGTACAGCGAAACAATCAAGCCAAATTTCAAGTCAGATTTGAAGAATGCGTACAAATACTTAGGAATCCCTGTCCTGCTGAATGCACTTTTAATGCCTGCATCATTGCAGGTTCCAGGGGCTGCTTTGCTTACGTTCGCCTACAAGATTTTAATGTCAGGCAAACAGAAGAAAGAGGCCAAGCAAAAGAATGAATCCAAACAAAAAGATGAAGGGCCGGGCTATTTGGCTTCTGGGCTCACGGGTATTGGCAAATTAATCAGAAACACGTACAAGGGAATTTCTGAACCTGTTTACGCGATGAGCAATAGGATTTCAGATTTCTACAAATCTTCTCCTAAAGCTGCAGCTCCATCACAGCCAGCTATGGCAGGAGCCCATCCATAAAATGAAACAAAAACTTTCCATAACAATTGACGAGAAAACAGTTTTGGATATGTTCAGGGCTATCCAGACAGGAAAATTCAGGAACAAGAGCCATGTAGTGGAATTCGCAGTAAAGCAACTGCTTGAGGTGGAAAATGGCTGAGGAAAACCCCCAAGCAGAATCTGCAAATCATAATGAAGAGCATAAGGACGCAGCACACGGAGAAAAGCAAAAAGAGCAAAAGCCCAAAACTACTTTGGAGAGCGTAATTGGGGAGCTTGGAAGTTTTGCGAAAAAAGCAATTACCATTGGGGCGGTTGCTGCGATGCCTTTTATTTACAATCCGGTAATTCCGTCTCATGTTGCAAGAGCCGCTGTTGCAACTTATGGCTTTGCAGCCGGAAAGGCAACAGCAAACATCATACAGAATAAAAACCCATTGGAAGGAATAATGTGGCAGAGTGCAACGGGAGCAATGCTTTCTGCTCCTTTGGCAGCGGGATTCTATGGCCTGAATAATTTAGAAACAGCGGTTGCTTCAAATTATGGAGATTCAACAGCAAAGGCAGTGAAAGCCGGTGGAATGGTTTTTGGTTTGCAGCCTGCGGTCACAACGATGAGAACTGCATTAAACTACGGGTTGGGAAATAAATTTAAAGAAAACTGGTGGCCTAGTGTGAAAAATACATTCAAGTATATCTCCCTTATTGGAGCGGCTAATGTCTTATGGGTGTATAAGTTTGGCCTGCTTGCACAGATGGCAGTATCGATGTTAGGAAGTTATGTTATTAACCTAGCTGAATCCCTAAGAGGAGATAAAGGAAATATAAAAAATCTCTATAAGAAATTAAATCCATTTTCATACATAAATGCTGGAGTAACAGGTACATCTAAGCTAGTAAGAAACACATCTAAAGGATTAACGGAAACAATCTACGCTTTCGGAAAAACAATAGACAGCTATGTGGGCCCTTCAGGCGCAGCGCCAAAAACATCGCCGGCGGGAGGAGAACATCACACTTAAATTAAACCTATTTTTTAACTTCTTCCATTATCTCTTTAATATGCTCTTCCGGATTCACTTTGTAGTAAATTTTCTGAATTTTCCCGTATTCGCCAATGACAAAAGTTGACCTAGTTATTCCGTAATATTCTTTGCCGTACATATTCTTTAATTCATAAATTCCGTAATCTTTTGAAACTTTTTTGTCAACATCAGCAAGCAATCTGAAAGGGAGGCTATATTTTTCAGCAAATTTTTTATGAGAATCTGAATCGTCATTGCTTACGCCAAGAACTTCCATGTTTAATTTTTTTAACGCGCCTAAATTGTCCCTAAAACTGCACGCTTCTTTTGTGCATCCTGGAGTGTCATCTCTTGGATAAAAATATAAGATAACTTTTTTTCCTTTGAAATCTGATAATTTAGCAGTTTTTCCGTCCGCGTCCTTCAAATTAAATTCCGGCGCCTTATCTCCGACTTTCAAGCTTATCATTTATACCGCCCCACTTTTTTAAGAAATTTTTTGCAGATTTGTATAATATTAATGCGTCCAGTCCAATGCAGTGCCCTTTCCGCCTGTCAGCCACCTGTAGCATTCAAGGGCAGCTTTTGCGCCCTCGCCTGCCGCAATCACGGTCTGCTTGTATGGAACCGGAGTAATATCTCCTGCCGCAAATATCCCTGGGTATGAAGTATTCCCCCTTTCATCAACAATTATTTCTTTCTTATCATTGACTTTTACAAGGTGCTGCACGAAAGAAGTATCCACAATATATCCAATTTCAATGAAAATCCCCTCAACTTTCAGCTGCCTTTTTTCCTTTGAAACTAAATTCTCAACTTCAATGCCGTCAACATTTTTGTCTCCAATGACCTTTGTCGAAGCGCTGTTCAAAACCAATTCAACATTTTTGAGCCCTTTTAATTTTTCAACAGTAACTTCATCGGCCCTGAAAGCGTCTCTTCTGTGAATCAGGTAAACTTTTTTTGCGAGTGTTGCAAGCTCCAGAGCGCCCTCAACCGCGGAATTTCCTCCGCCGATAACGGCAACTTCCCTGTTTTTGTATAATGGGGCATCGCAGGTTACGCAGGTTGAAACTCCCCTCCCGAGAAATTTGTCTTCGTTTTCAACTCCCAGGCTTCTTGGGACTTTTCCGTATGCAAGAATCAGCGCTTTGCATTCATATGACTCATCATTCGCTAAAGTGACTTTGAAACCTTCTGAAGTTTTGTCAGCTTTGGTCGCTTTGCCCATTATTATCTCGGCGCCGAATCCGACAGCTTCGCTCTGAAACCTTTGCATCAGCTCAGGCCCGCTCATCGGGCCGGTGCCTGGGTAATTCTCAATGTGGTTCGTAAGATTAGTCTGTCCGCCGACATCTATGCTAAGAATTGCAGTCTTAAGCTTCTTTCTGCAGGTGTAAATGGCTGCAGTCATTCCCGCCGCTCCGGCTCCGAGGATAATTACGTCGTACATGGCTTCAAGGAATAATTAGTGTTTTAAAAAGGTTATGGAATTGGATGATTTAGAAATTAATTTTTAATGTAATCACTTCCACTCTTTCAAGAATTCAACCAGCAATCTAACGCTCGCTCCTGTCCCTCCTTTTGTCAGAATCCCCCTGTCAACTTTGGACCACACGGTCGTCCCGATGTCAATATGCAGCCAGGGAATTTCGTCAACAAAATTTTTCAGGAAAGCAGCGCCGATAATCACTCCGGCATCCCCATCCTCGCTTATGTTCTTTATATCGGCAACGTCGCTCTTTATGCTGTCATCATACTCTGGCCACAGCGGAAGCTCCCAAATCCTTTCCAAGCTTCTCTTTGAGGCTTCTTTTAATTTTTCTGTTAATTTTTCGTCCGTGCTTATAATCGGAGTCCCAATCGGCCCCAAAACAACCATGCTTGCTCCGGTAAGCGAAGCAATATCCACAATTGCCTTTGGCTTTAAACTTGCTGCATAAGACAAAGCGTCAGCCAAAATCAACCTTCCCTCGGCATCTGTGTTTTTTATTTCAACTGTAATTCCGTTGAAAGCAGTCAGGACATCATCCGGCCTGAAAGCATCGGCATCAACCATATTCTCGCATAACGGAGTTACTACAATTAAATTAACTTTTAATTTTAACTTTGCACAGGCTTCTATGATGTGAATAGACGCAGCCGCCCCTCCCAAATCATCTTTCATGTTTAAAATGTAAGGGTAAGGCTTTAGATTGTATCCGCCGGTGTCAAAAGTCACTCCTTTTCCGACAAGCGCAATCGGCTTTTCCTTGCCTGCGCCGTTATATTCCAGTACGGCAAGTTTTGGCTTGTTTACGCTGCCCCTTCCAACAGCTGACAGGCAGCCCATTTTCATCTTGTCAACCTGTTTCTCATCAAATACGGTGCATTTCAGCCCATTTTTTATTGCCAGCTCCTTTGCGTAAGAAGCAACATACTCCACATTGGCAACATTCGGCGGCAAATTCACCAAATCCCTAGTCTTAATAACCGCCTCTCCAACCACAGAAGCAAATTTTAATTGGCTTTCAAAATTTTTATTAGAATCAGTTAAAATTGTAATTTCTTTAACATATTTTTTATTTTCAGTGTCTTTTGTTTTGTAATCTGCAAATTTATACAATCCCATGCGCATGCTTAAAGCAATTTTTTCAACAGCATCTTCTTCCTTTATCTTTTCATTCTTAAAAGAATTAAGGAATATGCTGAAACTTTCCACCGAGCCTTCCCTTAATTTTTTTGCAGTGTCTGCCGCGGCATTTGACAGAACCTCAAAATTAAATTTGCCCTCTTCACCCAGTCCGACTAATACAATATTTTTTACTTTTTTATTGGAATAAATATTCTTTGTCTCGCCTTTGTCGCCTTTAAACTTCATGTCTTTGATGTAAGAGCTTACCAGATTCCCATTTTCATCGTCAAATTTATTTAATTCTCCTGATAATCTTAGTTTGCCATTGAAAAATCCGACAACTAAAGCGTTGTCTTTCACTTTGTTCAAATCGTTTTTTGCTACCCTGATAGAAACAGATTCTTTTTCCATTCAATTAGTGATTAATAAGTTGTTTATTAAGTTTTTGTATTACCTGCTCCTGGCAACGCCGATTCTTGGGCAGTATTTCCTGATTGCGCACTTCGAGCAGATTGGGGAATTGGTAAAACAGATATTTTGGCCGTGCAGGACGAATAAATCGTTTAAATCATTCCAATATTTTTTTGGAACAACTTTCATTAAATCATCCATTGACTGCTCCGCGTTTTTGGTTTTTATCCAGCCTAACCTGTTTGAGATAATGTGAACATGAATATCCACCGGTATATAATCAGCTTTATTATGCCCATAAACCATCGTTATTGCCGCTGTTTTCTTGCCGACACCTTTTAGTTTCATCAGTTCATCAAAAGAATCAGGGACTTTTCCGCTGTATTTTTCAATTATATCCTTAGCAATTTGCTTTATCCGAACTGATTTTGTTATGTAATAATTAACAGGCCTGATTATTTTTTGTATTTTGCCCAGCGGCATTTTTGCCAGCTTTTGCGGAGTGTCAGCCACTTCAAATAATTTTAAAGAAATTGGACCTGTTGTCCTGTCTTGCGTCCTTAAGCTCAGAATGCATGAAATCAGAACTTTAAACGGGTCTCTCTGGATTTCTCCGATTTTGGAAACGACCGGATTGTCAAAATCTTTTACTTCTTTTTTAAGAATAGAAATTATTTTTGGTATGTTTTTTAGATAATCAGCCATAAAATAAAGAAATTTGGCTTGTTTTAATACTTTATCTTATTGCTATGGAGAATGTAAATTATTTTCAAAATTAGATTAGTGAGCGCCGGCTGGCTGAGGCAATCCGCTTGGCGGCTTAGATTTTTGAGATTCAATTTTTGTTTTTCCGCCTCCAATCAGTTCCCTTCCAAATTGAAAAAAACTTTTTATGTTGTGGTATATGTTTACCGGAAGGCTGGTTAGCTGGGCTGTTGTGTAGCCTACTGATAAGCCGATAAAACTAGAAGCAAGGGCTTTGCCAACGCTATATGAGGCAGCTGCCGCAGCATTTAAAGCATAAAGATAATAACCTGCAATAGCTCCACTAACTGCTAAAGTTCCTTCATAAAATTTATCCCAAAATCCGTGTTTAACCTCTCTTACACCATAATCTTTTGTAGCTTCCACTGCCCCTTTTCCTTTATCAACTACATCATCAATTGTTGCCATGCATAATGCGAGAATTATTGGCTTTTTAAACCTTTCTATTTTTTACTACGCTAGAATGATAAAAATATTAATTCATTAAACTTTTTGGCATGGATAATTGAATTGACTTTTTAATAGTCTTATTTCAAAATCCTTCCGTTCTTCCTGCTCCACAATAATAAATCCAATTCATCCATACCAATTCCAATCTGCTTTGAGAAATCAATGAATTTCTGCTCAATCTCTAGATAATTTCTGGGATTTTTTGGTTTGTCATTTGTCGGCAGAACCCCAAATTCATGCAGTGAATTTATTATGTGCTTGTCCAGAATTGCATAGCCCTTGAATCCGATATTCCTCAGGAAATGCGACGATTCCTTGTATGCCAGCCCCTTTATGCCTTTATTTAATGCAAAAAAATCCCTTAATTCGTTTTTGTTCTTGAAAGATTTTATTTTTTTCTTTAATTCAAAATCTAATGAATTTTTTAAATAATTTCTCGTATGTATTATATGCGCAGGCCTTACATTGCTGAACCTGTAAATTCCTTCCAATCTTCTTGTCATCTCAGCTGGCGTGCCTGTAATCAAAACATTTCTTACGGCATCAACTGCCCTTAGCCCCATTTCAGCGCTTGTGTTTGCCGTGAAAATGCAGAAAGCCAGCTCCTCGAAAATCCGGTGGTCGTCTTTTGCCTCGGAAGGAATAAGTTTCATTTCATTGCCGGCATAATGCCAGGAATATGGCTCGCTGAAGAATTTTTCAAACTGGCCTAGCCTTTCCCTTATCCTTTCTTTTTTGAGGTTGTAGCCTTCCTTCAGTTTCCCTATTTCGTCCATGGCTGTTGTGTTATCCGGTGTTTTTTAAATGTTGCCATAAATAAAAAAGAAAAAATTATCTTGCCGTCAGCAATCCGTCTAAGTATCCGCTGTATACTGCTTCATGCACAAACCTGTCCGCATCAGGCTCCTTAAACCCATAGTCTATCAGCTTTCTTTTGATGTTATAACTATGCCTGCTCACTGCCTCTCCAAGAAGATCCCTTAATTTTGGCTTATCTGGATAAGCAGCCGGTTTCCCATAGGTATGATTCTTGCTGCCCGAATGCAAATAGACCAATGCCGCTCCCAATATCGCAATAGGCGGAGAAATTAAGGTTGCAGCAATTGCCGCTAAAACCACATAAATATCCCTTCCGGATCTTGAAACAATATCGTCCAAAGTTCCTTTATTAGTCTTGTTTGTTTTAGCAAATAGTACCACCTTTCTAAAATTTAATAAAAATAAATTAAATCACATCATCATTTTCATCATTGTTAATCACCTCTTATTTCTATTTGCAGTCTAATTCTTCAAGGCTGCTTCCAAAATCCACACTAACCAGATTTTCAATGAAATCCGCGTATACTTCTCTTTTTTTCATCTAATCGAGAGCTCTGTCTATTCTTATATAAATATTTAATTGAAGAAAATATTCCTAAAGGAATAATAGCGTCAGATTTCCATATTTTTAATGCTTGTGCGCCTTGTTTATCAATTCAAGAAGAAAGGGAAATTTTTTGTAGCCGGCATCCGCATTCAGATGCCCGCCGTTATGTATAATATGAAGTTCGGCATCAAGATTGAATGCCAGCCTTCTTGTCACGCTTTCAGGAATGTACTCGTCATCGTCAGAGCCGATGACAATGAATCCTCCGCAGTTCTCAATAATTTTATCCCAGTTGAATTTTTTGTCAACAAAAGTTTTGTTTAGTTTCTTGTATGGATTTTCAAGATTCTCATGGTATCCTGAAACCAGCACTGCTGTCCTTATTTCCCTGTCAGCCTGCTCAAGATAATTCAGGATAAACGCCGCGCCCAGGCTGTGCCCAATCATTATAGTGTCATCATTAATTTTATCTTCGTATTTCTTAATGATTTTAATCCAGCTCTCTAGAGTCTGGCCGATTGGTGTAGGAAATTTTGGAACTGTTACTTCGTGGCCTTCCTTTTCCAGCTCCTTCTTCAACCATGGGAACCAGTTCTCTTCCGGATGGCCATAAATCCCATGGATTATAAAGAAGTTCATTTTATCCTCGCATACAATAAGGCATCAAAATACTTGCCATTTTTCTTATGGTGTTTACTCATTAAACCTTCAAGTTTATAATTACTCTTTTCAAGAATACGTACGGAAGCCTTATTTTTTGGAAAAACTGTTGCGTAAACCCTCTTTAATTTTAATTTTTTAAATCCAAAATCAGTCATTAGTTTTACAGCTTTGGTCATTATTCCCTTATTCCAATATTTTTTCCCAAGCCAATACCCAATTTCAGCTTTGTGATTTTTTTCTTTGTTCATTAATCCTAAGCCGCCTACGACTTTTCCATTAATATCAATGGCAAAATTTATTTCATTGGAGTTTTTTGTTCTTTCCAATTTTGAACAATGTTTTATCCACCATTTTGCATCTTTTGTTTTGTAAGGAAAAGGAACTCTTGATGACATGAACCGGCTTACTTCTTTATTATTAATGTGTTCACGTAACGATTTTTCATCCCCTTTTCTGTAGGTCCTCAAGATAAAACTTTTTGATTTGATAATCATTTTATCCCCTTACAAAATCTTTTAATGTAATCTGCTCGTCCCTTTTCGACCTTAAGTAAATTACCTGACCTTCTCTGCTGCCAGACCTGTAAATTGAAATTCCCTTGCATCCGAGCTCATGCGCCAGCAAAAATATTCTTTCAACATCTTCGAGGCTTGCGTCCTTCGGCAAAGTAACTGTTTTTGAAATGCCGTTATCAACATATTTCTGGAAGGCTGCCTGCATTCTTACATGCCATTCAGGCCCGATATCGCTTCCGACAACAAAAATTTCTTTAATTGCTTCAGGGATTTCTTCAATATTTTTCAATGAGCCTTCCCTGTGTATTTTTTCTATAATTTCGTCGCTGTATAAATTTTTTTCAATCAGAACCTTTTTTAATTCTTCATGAAAATAAATTAAATCCTTTCCTTCGGATGTCCTTCTCGCATAGCTCAGGGCAAACAACGGCTCTATCCCGCTGGAAGCGTTTGCAATTATGCTTATAGTTCCAGTTGGGGCAATTGTTGTTCTTGTTGCATTTCTTAATTTTAATTCACTAAAAAACGCATTGCGTTTTTGGTGTCCCAAAAATCTTTGATTTTTTAGGGTATTTTTCTTGGAATTATAAATGCTGGATTTCCACGACGGAAAAGTTCCACGTGTTTTTGCCAGCTCCATTGAGGCATTATTTGACTCTTCAGAGATAAATCTCATCACTTCCTCTGCCTTTTCCAGCCCTTCATCCGAATCATAGGCGAACCCAAGCTTAATCAGCATGTCTGCAAATCCCATTATCCCCAATCCAATTTTCCTGTTCTTCTCGACAATTTTTCTGTTTTCTTTCAGCGGATAGTCGCACATGTCAATTACATTGTCAAGAACATGCACAGCTGCGCGGATGGTTTTTCTTAATTTTTCATAATTTATTTTTTTGTTTTGAACCATATTTGACAGGTTGATGCTCCCAAGATTGCATGATTCGTAGGGAAGCAGCGGCTGTTCCCCGCAGCTGTCTGTTGATTCAATCATGCCAAGCTCCGGAGTGGGATTGAATTTGTTTATTCTGTCTATGAAAATTACTCCCGGGTCTCCGTTGTTCCACGCCTGCTGCGATATCATTTCAAAAATCCTTTTCGCGCTTTCTTTTTTCACGGGCTTTTTTGTTCTTGGGCTTATCAAATTGTATTCTTTGTTTTTCTTTACAGCCTCAATAAATTTGTCGGTTATTGCAACCGAAACGTTGAAATTTGTCAGAGCATTTGGGTCGCTTTTCGCTGTGATGAACTCCTCAATGTCCGGGTGGTCAAAATTTAAGATTCCCATGTTTGCGCCCCTTAAAGTCCCGCCGAGCTTGATTTGCTCCGTTGCGGCATCATAAATTTTCATGAATGAGACTGCGCCTGAAGTGTATCCTGCGCTCTCGATTAAATCTCCTTTTTGCCTTAGCCCGGAAAAATTGAACCCTGTTCCCGCCCCGGTCTTGTGTATTCTTGCAGTGTCGTGCAAAATCTTGAATATTGAGTCAATGTCATCTTCAATAGGGAGTACAAAGCAAGCCGCCAGCTGCTGCAGTTTTCTTCCTGCATTCAACAATGTCGGCGAGTTTGGCAGAAAATCCAGCGAAGACATCAAACTGTAGAACTCTTCTTCTGTTTTTTTTAATTCCCTGTCATTTCCGGCTAATTTTTTGAATTCTTTAGTCTCAACAATCTCATAAAATTCTTTTTTATATTTTTTTTGAATTTTTTTTATCTGTTTTGAGTGTGAGTATTTTGCATCTGCAAGAGAAATATTTTTTGCAACTCTCCTGAACATATTTTCCGGCTTTTCTATTAAGCCGCCTTTTGCATTCTTCTTGAGATAGCGGTGCTCGAGGATTGTCAATGCGTTTTTTGACAAGTTTAATTTAGGCATTTTATTTTACAAATTCTACTCCTGTTTTTTTTTCGAATTTCTCATCTCCAGTTAAGAATGGCATATTGTTTGCCAATGCATACGTATACCCCATACAATCCACATAACTTAATTTTTCCTTGTTATAGATGTGCTTAAGATTCATTGCTGATTGAATTATGCTCTTGGGAATTCTCACTGCTGATGCTTCCCATTCTTTAAAATAATTTTTAGCTATGGAAGTTCCAAAATCCCTCAATAGGGAATAATAGAGTTCCATCAAGTTTAGCTCTGATGTTAACAGCATGAATCCGATATACTCACTATAATTTTTGTTGCCTTTGATTATTTCTATCATAGCGTAGGTATCACAGAAAAAAGTCCTGTCTTGTGAGCGAGTTTGCAGTGAGTTCCCTTGCAATTCAGTGCTCATCGTATCCTTCATCTATTTCATCCATAATCTGCTGGGTCGGCTTCTTTATTTTTAGAGTTCCGAACATTTTTTTTATATTGTTCCGGTTATCCTTCATGACTAAAAATATTGCTTCCTCATTTGTTTTCAGGTTTTCTGATTTTATTACTTCAGATGGTATTGTTACACCAAGTGAATTGCCCCATTTTTTTGGTACAGCCTTAAATTGCTCCATTTCTATCACCTTTACCCATGTATAATTTAATTATATTTAAATCTTTGTTTTTATGAAATAGGTAACTAAATTTATATAAAATTAAACAAATTAGCCTAATATGGAAGAGCATTTGTCAATAAAAGACGTCCACGACAGGCTTCAGGAATTGCCGGGCTGGGAATTGTCGGATTATACTTCAATCTACAAAGATTTCGAGTTCAAGGATTTTAAGGAAGCAATGGACTTCGCGCAGAAAGTCGGCGAGCAGGCAAATCATGAATACCATTATCCGGATATAACAATCAGAAACAATAAAGTGAAAATTTCACTGACGACGTGGGATGAGAACGCACTGACTTACAAGGATTTCAAGATGGCTAAGATTATCGAGCAGCTGATTTAGAATTGCGGTACTTGTGGATTTAGTCCCGTTTGCAAGGCAATTCGCTTATTGTGTTCGTTCGCTATTATTTCCAATGCTCTTTGCTCGCTTGAACTTAAATCTCTGACTTCAGTTTGTGTTTCTACATTTGGATGAGTTCTTAAATGAGTTAAATAAGCTACTATCAAATCACCAAATTTTGGGCATGGAATTAATGGCTGCCCAGTTCTTCTTAAAGAATACCCTCCATTTATTTGACTGTAAGACAAGTCATACTTCACAGGACCAGAACCGAGCGTTGGAACGTAATGGTCTCTCCTTGGCTCCGCATCTATATGTGCCGGCATAAGTCCAAGAATTGATTATCACTTTATAAATATTTCTTTTATTATTACTCTTCAATACTCAATCCCTTTCCTTGCAACAATCCCTTTCTGCCATGGGTGCTTTAGTCCGCTGACAACGCTTACGTAATCTGCAGCGTCCATTAATTCCTGCGGCGCGTCTCTGCCGGTCAGAACCAATTCGACTTTTCCGTGGCTTTTTATGATTTCAAGAACTTCATCCAGCGGAATCAGAGATTTTGCAATCACGCAGTTGATTTCGTCAAGAATTACCATGTCGTAGTTGCCGCTTTTAATTACATTCTTTGCATGATGCCACCCTTCAAGTGCAGCATCTTTTTCCTTTATATCCGGCTGAAAAACAAACCTGCTTGTCTTGTCTTCAAATTCCTGCAGCTTTTGCTGTTTTTCTTTCAGGGCATCAACGCCAAACTGCTCAATCTCAAACCCAAGCTTCTTTGCGCTGTACAATTCTCCCGTAAATCCGCTTTTAAGAAACTGCACCATATGGACCCTTAAATTGTTGCCTATTGCCCTTAGTCCCAGCCCGAGAGAGGAAGTTGTCTTGCCTCTGCCGTCGCCTGTTATTACATGGACTAATCCAAGATTGTCTTTGCTGTCGTCTCCTTTGACGGTAATCGGCTTTTTTATTTCGGTTAAAGGCATTTTATATTCGCTAATGTTTTAGGGTTTAATAATCTTTATGGATATGCCTGGATAAATTACATCTCTTTTTAATAATAAAAATTTAAAAAATAAAAGAAATAAAACTACATACACAGTCCCCAGCCGCATCCAGGGCAGTGAAGGCAGCCTTCTTTCAACTCAACTGCCGTTCCGCACTCAGGGCAGTTCTTGATTGTGGATTTAGTCATTGGCTTGTTATTGCTGCCATTCCCACCGGCAAATACCAATCCTGATTCTGAATCCTTAACCGTTTTCTTTTGCTCTGCTGCCATTTCAATCTTTTCCTCCTTATGCTCTTTGGCTTTTGGCGCCACAAGAACCTGGTCCTTGATGCTCGAATCTCTAAATACAGTTACATCCTTGCAGCCGAGCTTGTAAGCCAGTATGTATGATTCCCTCATGTGCTCAACTGTCGCATCAGCGGGGAAGTTATTAGTTTTCGAAATGCTGGAATCCACCCACCTCTGGAAAGCCGCGAGAGCTCTTATGTGGTCCTCTGGGGTTATATCCATTGCCGTCACGAGCGCCTTTCTTATTTTCTCCGGAATGTACTCAATATTCTGCAGGCTCCCTTTGTGCTGGTTGACATCCTCCAGCAGCCTTTCGTTGAACAGCCCTTCTTCCCTCAAAACCTTTTCGGCTGCAGGGTCTATGTAAAAGAAGCTTCCAACTTTGACGTTCTTCTCAAACACTATGGAATAAACCGGCTCCATTCCTGATGAGCAGCCGGCTATCATTGAGATGCTTCCGGTTGGTGCAATTATAGTTGTATAACCATTTCTTATGCCGTATTTCCTGATGTCCTGGCTCATTTTCTCCCAGTTGAAGCCGTTCAATGAGCCCTCTTCAGGCCCTTGAATTGGAACTCTTCCCTGCTTGTAGAAGCTCTTGTCATAATATGGAAGATTTCCTCTTGCCTGCGCTAATTTTATACTTTCAACTTTGCTCCAGTAAGCTATGAATTCCATCAGCTTCTGCATGAATTGCCTTCCTTCTTCTGAATTGTAAGGCAGCTTTAGCTCGTACAGTAAGTTTGCAACTCCCATTACTCCAAGGCCGACTTTTCTTGTGCTCAGGCTCATTTCCTCAATCGCCTTTAATGGAAAATTGTTTACATCAATAACGTTGTCAAGGAACCTTGTGCAGCTCATTGTAACCTCTTTCAGAGCTTCCCAATCAACCGTTGTTTCTCCGGTTTCCTCATCCTTTCTAGCAAATGACCATACATTAATTGAGCCAAGATTGCACGGCTCGTTTGGATAAAGAAGCACTTCGCCGCAATTATGGACAACTATTCCATTGGCTATGAAAGAATGGGTTGTTGGTTCAGTTAGGTCATATACTTCTCTTTTGCCAACATAGTCTACTGATTTGACTACATCCAAGAAATGCTCTTCATAAAATTTGAATTTTCTTAATTTAATTGCTTTTTCCTTAAATTTAGTGTGCAAAAATCCTACTTTTGCTAAAAATCTTGGAACATTTTCTTTGCTTATGTTTAATTCATAATTAATGCCTGATGTTGTATAGATTACAAGCTCACCTTCGCTATTGGTGTATTTGAACTCTTTTGGCTTTGTTGAGCGGTCATATATAGAACTTTTTATGCCAAGATTAAGCAATAGAAGTTGCACGTCCTTTAACAATTTAATCGAGCTTGAGTTCAACCTAATATAATTCCTGCTTTTTTTGCTTATCCCTATTGTGCCATCAGCAGCAAAAAGCCCCTGTAGAAAACCAACAACTGCTTCTTCTGTGGCAATAAATAAAGATGAAGGAACACATCTTTCTTCAGTCACGCCAATTTTTTTGAAATAATCAATTACATACTTGCTGGCAGACCTTATCTGAACACATCCATTTTTATAATTTCGTTCCTGAATAGCCCTATTACAATAGCTTTCAAATATTGGTTTTATTAAGTCTTTAATTTCTCTATCTTCTGGAGCGAATACTAACCCCATAGAGTTGTATCTTTCACTCAGCCAGCCATCTCCAGTCAGCCAACCTAATACTAGTCCGAGTTCTTTGCTCCATTCACGAGGCAGATTTAATTTATAAGTTCTGCCGTTGCCACCATCTATTTTATTATTGACCTCAAAAGTAAGTTTAGGATTTAAATTAAAACAACCTTGGCCGGATTGCAGCAACACACAATCTTCCTCAGTAAGATTTATTATCTCTTTCCAGCCATTGTCAGTCAGAACCTTATGGTCAGCAGTTGCAGTAACTTCATAACCTGATTTTGTGGTTAGCCTGTATATATCTTTAACTCCCGTCTTTACAACTTGAAGAGCTTGAACTTTTTTGCATCCTTTTTGCAGCATCAATAAGTTTGTGCCTTGTGATTGTGTTCTTACATCAACAACAATGTCTTTTGTTTTTATTGAATCTATTCTTTCTAAACCATTTTCAGTAGATATTAGAGTGTCTCCAGTAACACACGGGTTTGTTGTAACAATCGGCCCAAGATGCTCAAAGAAAGGGTTGTAATCATTCACCTTGTCAAAGAAAATTACGCCGGGCTCTGCAGATTCCCATGCCTGATAAACTATTTTGTCAAACAAAGCTCTCGGATTTACAGTTCTGACAACGGTCCCATCTTTTGGATTGACCAACGGATAAGGCGTGTTTTCCTCATAGTGCTTCCAGAAATCCGGCATTATCAAAACGCTTATGTTAAAGTTTCTCAACCCTTTATTGCCGTCCTTTGCCACTATGAACTTTTCAATGTCAGGATGGTTGGAGTTAAGAATGCCCATATTGGCTCCCCGCCTGATGCCGCCCTGCTTTATAACTTCAGTCATTGTGTCAAACAGCCTCATGAAGCTTATTGGCCCGCTTGCCACGCCTCCGGTTGAGCTTACAAAATCCCCTTCCGGCCTCAGTTTTGAGAAATTATATCCCATCCCGCCGCCGGCTTTGAAAACGATTGCTGTGTTTTTTAAAGTTTCCATTATCCCGTCAATTGAATCCGGAACGTCCAATACAAAGCATGCGCTTCCCATTCCCAATGGATTTCCAAAATTTGCAATCGCCGGAGTGTTGGGCATGAATAATTTGCGGGTCATTAAATTGAATAACTCATCAACATTCTGCTCGTAGCTGTCTAGCTCCCCCTTCTTAATCATATCAAAGAACTTGTTCCATGTGACTTTCATCTGCTTGTTCCTGTTGAACCGGTCGTACATCCTTTTCAGACCTTCCAAATGGTATCTATTCAGCTTGTATTTTCCAAATCCATACTGGTCTTCATGCACAGCCGGCTTGAAATCTTCAACCATATTGACCGGCTGCTGGCCGTTAATGTCAAAAATTCTTGTGTCATACATTACATCAGGCAGGGCAGCGTGAACAGCGACTCTTGTGAATAATTGCTTAGGAGTTTCTATCAATTTCCCCGTTGCATCTTTCCTAAGGTACCTTGCCTTCAGAACCCTTAAGGCGTTGACATCAAATCTCTTGTCAACTTCGTCCACATCTTCCTTTTCAAGGACAATCTGTTTTTCTTTTCTGACAGCAGCCCTTTCCTGCCTGTAAAGAATGTAAGCCTTTGCGGTTGCAGCGTGCCCATGCTCAATCAAAACCTTTTCAACTGCGTCCTGGATTTCTTCAACTGAGGGTGTTGTTATGCCTAAGCCCTCCAGCTCTTTGATTACATTGTCGCTAAGAGTCCTTGCTGCGCTCCTGTCTTTGCCGCCAACTGACTGGGCCGCTTTGAATATAGCTGTCGTTATCTTGTTCTGGTCGAACAAAACTACTGTTCCATCGCGCTTCTTCATCCTAGAAATTTTTGTTTCCATAACGCCAAACCTCTTCAACTTTTTATATAATTTTTATAATTTCACACTTCTTCAAAACCACTATAGGTAGTGGTTGAGATGACGTCTATATACTATAGGTAGTGCTTTTTCGAAGTCATGGTAATATATAAATATTGTGTTTCCACCCAAAAATAATGAAATTAGCAGTAATTATCAAGAATACTCATGGTAAGATTGCCCGCTTTAAAAAGTTTAGGTAAAGATGTCCGGTGGCTGTTTGTAGGCTAATATATATTTTAAAGTAGCACTGGGCACTGGACATCTCCGCACAAGGTTTATAAGGGAATTAATTATTTGAGTTTTAAAATGAATGAAGAAAACACTTTAGTTGTGTTTCAGAATAAAAAAATAAGGAGAGTATGGTATAATGATGAATGGTATTTTTCTGTCGTGGATGTTGTTGAGGCGTTAACCGAAAGCCCAAGCCCAAGGCAGTATTGGGGAGTATTAAAGGGAAGGGAGTCTCAGTTGTTAACATTTTGTTTACAACTGAAATTAATGTCATCTGATGGCAAAATGTATGAAACAGACTGTGCCAGTACTCAATCTATGTTTAGAATAATTCAATCAATCCCCTCACCCAAGGCAGAGCCCTTTAAGCTATGGCTGGCACAAGTAGGTTATGAACGAGTTAAAGAGATAGAAAATCCTGAGTTATCGCAAAAGCGGATGAGGGATATTTACAAAGCCAAAGGATATTCTGATGAGTGGATTGAGAAACGTGTTAGGGGAATATCAGTAAGGGACGAATTAACAAGTGAATGGAAGAAAAGAGGCGTATCGGAAGGCAAGGAATTTGCAATACTTACCTCTGAGATTTCCAAGGCTACTTTTGGAATGAGCCCGAAGAAATATCACAAATTCAAAGGACTTTCTAAAGAGAATTTTGAAATATTACAAATTTGTCAAAATTCTCTAAGAGAACTTTGAATGAAATATGGAAAATAATGAATTATTCAAAGTTCTCTAAAGAAAATTTAAGAGATCATATGAATGACCTTGAATTAATATTTACCATGCTTGGAGAGGCTTCTACTACAAGAATAGCCCGAAATAAAGATGCAAAAGGGTTTGGCCAGAATAAAATAGCAGCAAGGGAAGGCGGAATTGTGGCCGGGATTGCAAGAAAGGAGCTTGAAAAAAGAAGCAGCCAGAAAGTTGTCAGCTCCGATAATTATCTTAAGGAGCCTGAAAAAGAGAAGAGAAAGAGAATTGGAAAAGGATAATTCTAGGTTATATTAAATCGGTGAAAGTACTTTAAATACAAAATGGGAGATATCCATTATAGAGCTTAGAAAGAATGGAACAACAAAATATAATGTCGGACACAAAAAATTGATTAAAAATAGTTGTGTCCGCCGAATATAGTGTCGGATTAACATTGCTCATTTATTTACTTCCGACACTATACAAAGTAACTAGGAGACTGCCCGAGATGTCCAGGGGGTTGGTGTTGAATATATAAGAAAACAATCATAAAGTTCGCCATAACGG
>DATDYS010000036.1:0-20520 GCA_035288925.1 Candidatus Nanoarchaeia archaeon | reverse complement strand
CGTGATCTGGCAAATAATGACTTTATGAATCCAAGCACGCTGAATTTGAAAATGGAATAAACGAAAAGCACTATAAGATAATAGATTGATGATAATACAAACAAAAGCAGCAGCGGATTAACATTAACATATGGGACAATAGCCGGCGCGGAATAAGCAGAAAGTTTTTGCATTGTCAAAAAAGAAACCAAAAACATCAGATCAAACAGAAGAATAGTTCCCGATACGCCAGGATTGGATTTAACAATCCTAAAGCTTTGCAGAAACAGTGAATCTTTAATAAATGGCTTTAATTTCATCAACCATCAACAATCAAACAAACTATTTAAATCTTTCACTTAACGCTTGTAATAATTCTTTAAATCTTTCTCAATCCTGTAAATCTTCTTTGCATCTTTAATCATGCCTAAATCAACTTCCATCATCAAAACAGACTCCTTGTTATGATTCAAAACATCAGTTGTGCCATAAAAAGGCAGTGCAATCTGCGTCTTCCCGAGAATAATATTTTTTGAGCCATTATGGTTGAAAGTTCCGGCGGCATTCGCATAAACAAAAACAACTTCGCTTTCAATTGCCCTTGCAGAAGCCAAAGGAGTAACTTCGTCAGGAGTTTTATTTTTAAAATAATTATTATTATAAACATCAGAATATTGAGAGGACTTAGCGCACCAGAAAGACGGGCAGAACACAATTTCAGCCCCCTTTAGCATCAGTTTTCTTGTGATTTCAGGGTATAGCAAGTCTCGGCATATTTGTATTCCAATATTTCCTATTTTCGTTTTGAAAACTTTTACATTATTATCCGGCTTAAGGTATTTCTGCTCATTTTTAGTCAAATGATTTTTCTTGTAATTTCCAAGAATCTTTCCATTATTATCAAACAAATAGCTGACATTGTAAAAATCATTTCCAATTTTTTCCTTTATGCTCCCCATAATTGAGAATAATCCGTATTTTTCCGATAGTTTTGAAAATAATGTCTTTGATTGAATCGGAATTTCAGGCTTATATTTTTTCTTCTGCATTCCGGCATCCAGAAAAGATTCAGGAAAACAGATAATGTCGCAGTTATTTTTGCTGGCTGCTTTGAAAAACTGTTCCGCTCTGGAAATATTTTTATTGAAATTGTTGTAAATCCGGAATTGAACGGCGCAGATTTTGGTTTTCCGCATATTAAGCTGATTTCTGGCTATGTTTTTAACCTTTTCTTATTGAAAACCGCAATCTTTAAATACCCAATATGTTATAAACTACATTTTATAATATAAAATAAGATAATATAATATAAACAGATGGTTTAATGAAGAAGCCCATAAGCGCAACCATAGACGAGGATTTAATAGGCTGGATTGAAAGGGAAGTCAGCGATAATAAGAGATACAGGAATAAGTCGCATCTCATTGAATCTGCTATTGAAATTCTGAAAAAGGTGAAGAAATAATGTCACTATTTGGAGAGGCGAAAAAGCCCTTCACCTATGACATTCTTAGGGAAGGGGAGGAAACAATTGCCCTGATTGACCTGGAGCAGTACCAGCATATTCCGTCTTTGGAAGATGATGAGATATGCATGTCAAGGACTATGGACATTCTTGCTGAAGCCGGGGTTGTGACAAAAATAGTCTATGTGCAGAAAAGGAATTATGAATATGATTACTCGCAGGCTTCTATGGTGCAGGAGATTGCAAAGCTTTATTCCCAGCTGACAAAAAAGAGGGACGTTCTTGGATATGACACTCTGCTCGCTGACCCAAAATGCAGCAAATGGGCAGGCCATTGGTATAATTCAATCCAAACCATAACTGCCGATTTATTGAAGCGGGATCCGATTGGGGCCTATGTAGAGTTAAAAAGAACAGTAAGGGAAGAGCGCATAAAAATAGACCGGTCGATAGACCCCATTTATGCCGAGTGCGCCAAAAAATATATTGCCGTCCTGCAATACCTTATGATGCTGCTGGAAAAAACAAAGCTAATCTCAGGCGTAAAATCTTACCTGTCTGGCTTCAGGCTAAATGACCGCGCAATCTACAGGCGGGTTTTCACGCCGGACATAAGGCCGGATTTCATGTTCACGAAGCTTATGTCAAGCTATCCTCCTGAAGGCGAGGAAATAGACAATTACCAGCTGGACAAAAACACCGATGTGACTATTTTTGAGCTGCCGGACAATGTGCAGTATTTGTATCATTTGCTGCCGCCTGAATTCAAGCTCACGGAAGAAAAGTACGAGATTCTCGACACCGCAAGAAAAATTATGGCAGAGCACAAGCCGACACGCCAGGAGTTTATTGACCCGGAAAGGATGCGGCAGGTTTTCTACAATATAGGCTCGGACTTGATTGAAGAGCTTGTTAATTACAGGAATTTAAAATTATTATCAACAGAAATTGACGAGATGACTAAAATTTTAGTCAGGTACACGGTTGGGTTCGGCCTGATTGAAGTTTTGCTGCAGGACGAGAAAATTCAGGACATAACGATAAATTCACCGATGGGTGAGACCCCCATGTTTATTGTCCATCAGGATTATTCCGACTGCAGGACCAATATCGTCCCGACAACCCCCGAAGCTGAAAGCTGGGCGTCAAAATTAAGGCTGGTTTCAGGAAGGCCATTGGATGAGGCAAACCCTATTTTAGACACGGAGCTTACAATACCGGGCGCAAATGCGAGGATTGCAGTAGTCGCTCCTCCGCTGAATCCAAGCGGCCTGGCATTTGCATTCCGCCGCCACAGGGACAAGCCATGGACATTGCCATTGTTCATGAAAAACAAAATGCTGAATCCGCTGGCAGCCGGCGTAATGAGCTTTCTGATTGACGGCTCGCGCTCGATGCTTATTGCCGGGACAAGAAGCGCAGGAAAAACAAGCTTATTGGGTGCTGTGCTTGTTGAACTGATGAGAAAATACCGTGTGATAACAATTGAAGACACCATGGAGCTCCCGACAAATTCACTGAGGAAATTAGGCTACAACATTCAGTCAATGAAAGTAGCTGCTGCCCTCTCAAAAGGAACTTCGGAAGTTCCGGCTGATGAGGGGATAAGAACCACTTTGAGGATGGGCGACTCTGCATTAATCATTGGGGAAATAAGAAGCAAGGAAGCGCTCGCCCTGTATGAGGCAATGCGAATCGGAGCTCTTGCGAATGTAGTTGCAGGCACAATTCACGGCGACTCCCCCTACGGAGTTTTTGACAGAGTGGTAAATGATTTGCAGGTGCCGAGAACGAGCTTCAAGGCAACCGACATCGTCATAGTCGCGAATCCAATAAGAAGCGCAGACGGCCTGCACAGGTGGCGAAGGGTCACCCAAATAACGGAAGTCAGAAAGCATTGGGAAACTGACCCGCTCACAGAAAATGGTTTCGTTGACCTTATGAAATATGATTCAAAAAAAGATGACTTAATGACAAGCGACGAGCTGATGAACGGAGATTCAGAAATTTTAAAAGCCATCGCAGGAAATGTCAAGGAATGGGCTGGCAACTGGGACGCTGTCTGGGACAATATAACCCTTAGAGCAAAGACAAAGCAAACTCTTCTTGAATTCTCAGAAAAAGCAAACAATCCCGACCTGCTGGAAGCTGAATTTGTAATACAGTGCAATGACCAGTTTCACAAAATTTCCGAGAAAATCAGGGAAGAAGTCGGCTCCCTTGACTCCAAAAGGATATTTTTCGACTGGAACGAATGGCTCAAGCGCCACGTCAAAAGGATGGATTTTCACAAGCAGTTATGATGTGTTGGTAAATTTGAATACAATAAAACAAAAAGAAATCAGCTGGAATAATGATAAATGAAAATAAAATTCAACCAAAAAATAAAAATTTTAAAAATTAAATAAGATAATTAATCCAAAAAAAGAGGTGAATAGAGAAATCTGTTAGATGGCAGCCGAGATAGACAAGCAGAAATTATTGAACTTGATGGAGATTTACAAGAAAAACCTAGAGAAAGAGCTGGGCGCCAAAGTGGATGAATCTCCGCAAACTCCGACAACAAAAGAATACAAGGAATTCAAGGCCGAGTTTCTTCCGAAGCACATGGGCCTGTATGAGAAATTATGCAATTTCAGCGAGAAAACCCTGAAGATAAAGCCCGACCAGAAAAATGCCGCCGCGCTTCAGGAGGCAATTGACATAATTCACTTAAATATCACACCAACAGGAGCAACCTCATTTTCGATTCTTATTCCGATTCTTGGCGCGGTATTCGGAGCTTTGCTCTCCTTCCTGGTTTTCCAGTCAATGTTTTTCTCTTTCATTTTTATAATCGGCGCTCTCTGCATGATAAGGCCTCTTGCAAGAGCCCCGGAATTCATGGCAAATAACTGGCGCCTGAAAGCAAGCAACCAGATGGTTCTGTCAGTATTCTACACTGTAACTTACATGCGCCACACCTCAAATCTTGAAAATGCGATTCAGTTTGCATCAGAGCATTTGGCACCTCCCCTTTCCCTGGATTTAAAAAAAGTCCTGTGGGATGTTGAAACTGAAAAATATTCCTCCGTCAAAGAATCACTTGACATTTATCTTGAAACATGGAAAAAGTGGAATATAGAGTTTATAGAAGCATTTCATTTGATTGAAAGCTCTTTGTATGAAGGAGACGAGGCAAGAAGGCTGAACGCCCTAGACAAATCCTTGGATGTTATTCTGGAGGAAACATACGAAAAAATGCTGCATTACGCCCACAATCTGCAGAACCCAATAACAATGCTGCACATGCTTGGAATCATTCTCCCGATTTTAGGCCTGGTTATACTTCCTCTTGTTGTCAGTTTCATGGACGGTGTAAAATGGTACCACCTTGCGTTCATTTACAATGTCATACTGACTGTAATAGTCTATTACCTTGGAAAAAATATCCTGTCAAGAAGGCCGACCGGATACGGCGATACTGATATTTCTGAAGAGAACCCCGAATTAAAAAAATACAGGAATATTTTGGTAAAGATTGGAAAGGACGAAATTCAAATCACTCCGATGATTATTTGCGTATTTCTCGGAATAATCTTATTTTTAATTGGGATAAGCCCTTTGGCTTATCACCTTTTGGGCCTGCCTGATTTCGGCTTTGGAAGCGCCGACGCAACGTCGCCATGCAAGCTGAAATTCTGCTTTTTGGAGTATAGGATGAGCAGCGCGACAAATACTGAAATCGGGCCGTATGGAATCGGCGCATCAATTTTGAGCCTGTTTATTCCTCTCAGCGTCGGAATCCCGCTTGGCCTGTACTTCAGGATGAGGTCCAAGAATATTATCAAAATAAGGGAAAAAGCAAAACAGCTCGAGCTTGAATTTGCAGCGGCATTGTTCCAGCTTGGAAACCGCCTGGGGGACAATTTGCCGGTCGAAATTGCGGTCGGAAAAGTTGCAGGCGTGATGGAAGGAACAATATCCGGAAGCTTTTTCCAGCTCGTGAGCCTGAACATAACGCGGCTTGGAATGAGCATTGAAAGGGCAATCTTCGACCCGATTCACGGCGCTCTTGTCTCTTTCCCAAGCAATTTGATAGAAAGCTCGATGAAAGTCCTGACGCAGGCGATAAAAAAAGGCCCGCTGATTGCCGCGCAGGCGCTGACAAATGTTTCCCGTTATATCAAAGAAATTCACAAGGTGAATGAAAGATTAAAAGATTTGATGGCTGACATTATTTCATCAATGCGCTCCCAGATAAAATTCCTGACTCCGGTCATTGCAGGAGTTGTGATTGGAATTACATCAATGATTACTTCTATTTTAGGGAAATTATCAGGGCAATTAAAAAATATACCCGGCACAGAATCAGCAGGGTCGGCCGACAGCCTTATACAGATTTTTGGAGACGGAGTTCCGACATTTTATTTCCAGCTGATTGTTGGAATTTATGTCGTGCAGATTACATACATACTGACAGTGATAGCAAACGGCGTTGAGAACGGCTCCGACAAATTAAATGAAAGATACCAGCTTGGAAATAATTTAATAAGGAGCACGTTGCTTTACGTGTTTATATCCGGGGCCGTGATGATAATATTCAACGTAATAGCCGGAAGCATTCTGACAGCGACATTGAGCAGCTGATTTCTAGAAAATAAAGTGGGGCGGATGGAATTTGAATCCATGACAACACGATATCAAACAATTCATCGCTTTTTACGGCTCATCATATCGTCTTCAGTCGTGTGCTCTTTCCTGATGGAAAGCCCGACTAAGCCTGCTTTGATTCCCAGGCTGAGCTACCGTTCTGGTCCTACAAGCCTTAGCTTATAAAATCCCCATAATGTGCTCAACCTACTAAGTCAGAATTAATGCTTTATTTATATTGTTTTCTGTTATGAGTTTTAGTCTGGACATTTTAGCTGGATCTTCTATACCTATAAAATCCCTAAATCCAAGCAAAGAATCTCTATTCTTAATTTTCAGCCTAATTGGTCTTGTTTTTATTCCGTCCTTTCTAATATTAAAAGTATTACCAGTAAAGGGTTCTGTTGTTTTTATATCAAAATATTTATCTAGATAGAATTTAATTTCATTAAAAAATCGTAATCCATCTTTCACTAAATTTTCTGATTTATACATCTGAATTTCTACACATTTGCTATTTATATCCACACTACCCTCACAACTAAATAACCTATTAATAAATCTTGAGAATAATCTCTTATCTTTTAGTATCCATGGAGGTATATTAAATCTAGTTAAAACTTTTGAACCTGTTGGTACCCCTATTAGTTTCAAAACTCTAGCAATGGGCTTACAATTTATACCAAGATTGTAGGTGTCATAATAGTTTGTAAAGCATTTTCTTGTAGTCCCTTTAATTCTAAAAACATTGTAAATCTCAAGGTTAAATCTATTAAGCTCGTCTAAAGATTTTGATGTATAATCCAGTCTCAGTTTAGGAGAATCCTGCAAATGACCATCCCCCATTAAATCTGCAGTAATACCGGCTAAATTTGGAGATGCTTTTAAGGGGAACCAATCGATGTATTTAGATAGTGCAATTATTCCAGCTTCTTTTGATTTATAAGTATCAAGCACATCTTCAAAATTTAATAATGTATCAAATTCCATTTTAAATCACCGTCCATCTGAATTGAATACTATGTAAATGGTTTCTAGGTTTAAATATTTCACACAAGAATGTCCAGTGTCCAGTGCTTATCTAAAATATAGTTTAGAAAAGAGAAATCATAATTTGATAGTGGAAATAGTGTTAAGGTGATTTGAAAGTAAAGAATTTGGAAGTCTATTAAATTAAAGAACTAAATTCTAAATCTCATCATCATCTATGTCTTCAATATCTTCTTCCTCAACGCTGATGTCTTCACTTGGCTCTTCAGTTTCTTTTGGAGGAATATTTGTCATTATCGGGGAATCAGGCTTGCTTGAAGCATCGGCTTTTCCGACAATTTCCATTTTTCCCATTCTTCCTGTTGTAAGCTGAATCTCCCCCTGCCATTCGTTGGCATAGCCGTTTGAGATATGAACTTTATCGCCAGCTTTAACTCGATCAATATCTTCGTTCCACAATGAAAGCTTTACATCGCCGGTCTCATCTTTTGCGATTGCAGTTGCAACCCTTCCAGGCTTTCCGAACTTCTGGAATTCACGAGGCACGCCTACATCAACCACATCAACAGTTATATCAATACTTCCCATTTTCGGCTTTAGGTCTTTTATTTGCATATTAGGCAGATTATAGAATTGTATTTATAAATTTATTGATAAAATCAAAAATAAAAAATAAATAAAATTTCAATTAATAACTGTCAGAATTTACTGCTGTTCTGCTTGCTCTTTTTTCTTCTTTGCCATAAAGACACCTCTCAACTTTAATTTTATCGCCGGCTTTGTCTGAATTAATTTTTTGATTTAAATGCGTTGCGAAAAAGCTAGTGAAATGCAGTTTATTTGAAATATTGAAAGAAAAGGATTTACGAGTGAAGTGCAGCCATATGGAAAATAATAAACGCAACCTTTAAATAACATATTTCATTCCATAAATTTACTGCGCATGCTCGCAATAAATTATTATTTGCAGAGAGCGTGTGTGGAATTTCACTTTTATAGGAATTCTACGCTAAACTGCGGTTATTTTGACTAAAATGGAAAGAAATTTCGAGAAGCCAAAAGACATAAAGCAAGTAAGTGAAACTATTTGGGAAATCCCAACTTCTTTCAAAAAAGGAATGTTAGTTCCTGCCAGAATTTACGCTACAAAAAAACTTCTCGATGGGATGGATGCAGGCGTTTTCAACCAAGTAACAAACGTAGCCTGCCTGCCGGGAATTCAAAATTACGCATTCTGCATGCCAGATGGCCACTGGGGATACGGCTTTCCAATCGGCGGAGTTGCAGCTTTTGATTCTGAAACTGGAGTAATCTCCCCGGGCGGAATTGGCTTCGACATAAATTGCGGCATGCGATTAGTTACAACTAATTTAACTTTCAAGGAAGTCCAGCCTAAACTAAAAGAATTGGTTGACACAATGTTCAAGACCGTTCCATCAGGCGTCGGCTCAAGGGGATTTGTCAGCGCAACAAAGCCGCAGTTCACGGAAATAATGTCCAACGGCTCAAAGTGGTGCGTCGAAAACGGGCTTGGATGGAAAGAGGACTTGGAAAGGACTGAAGGCCACGGAAAAATTGACTGGGCTGACCCGGAAAAAGTAAGCTCAAAAGCATTGGAAAGGGGAATAAAGCAGCTGGGAACTTTGGGTTCCGGAAATCATTATCTTGAAATACAGGTCGCAAGGGCGGAAAATGTTTTTGACGAGAAAATTGCGAAAAAGTTTGGTATTCACACGCCTGAGCAGGTTGTTGTCATGGTTCACTGCGGCTCAAGGGGATTCGGCCACCAGATTGGAACAGATTACCTGAGGACATTTGAAGGGGCAATGAAAAAATACAACATAGAGGTTTTTGACCGTGAATTGGCCTGCGCCCCTTTCCAGAGCAACGAGGGCCAGGATTATTACAAGGCAATGGCCTGCGCTGCAAACATGGCATTCGCAAACCGCCAGGTTATTCTGCATAGGATAAGGGAAGGATTCTCAAAAGTTTTCCACACTGAAGCAGAAAAATTGGATATGCATATGGTTTATGATGTGGCACACAATATTGCGAAACTGGAGGAGCACATTGTTGACGGAAAAAAGAAAAAGCTGATTGTGCACAGAAAAGGAAGCACAAGGGCATTTCCACCTCATCATCCTGAGCTTGCCAGCTTATACAAAGAAACGGGTCAGCCGGTCATTATCGGCGGCTCGATGGAAACCGGCTCATTTTTATTGGTTGGAACGCAGAAAGCAATGGATGAAACTTTCGGCTCAACAGCCCACGGCTCCGGAAGAACGATGTCAAGGGCAGCGGCAAAGCACATGGTCCGCGGCGAGCAGCTGCAGAAAGACATGGAAAAAAACGGAATTTATGTGAAAGCAACTTCAATGCCGGGCTTGGCAGAAGAAGCAGGATTTGCGTATAAAGATATTAATGATGTTATTGATGCAATTTCAAAAGCTGGAATTTCAAAACCCGTAGTGGGATTAAAGCCGATTGGAAATATAAAAGGCTAGAAAGACTTTAATTTAGAAAAATATATATTAACCAACTTTAAGGAAAGTCATATGCCATACGCCGTAGCACACGTCATTCTGACAATAGTTGTTGCCGACATATACAGGGACTATTTCGCAAAGAAGAAATTCCCAATGATTTATGTTCTGATAGCGGGAATTGCCGGCTTGCTTCCGGATGCTGACATTCCTGCCGGATGGATTTTTAACTCTATTTTTGGGGCTGATTACAGCTTTCACAGGATTTACACCCACTCATTGATTTATGCAGCCGCATTTTTCCTGGCTGCAATGGCGGTGTCTTTTTTCGCAAAAGACAAATGCAAATTTTTAAAATGGAATGTGCCAAAACAGGCTATCGTAATGTTCCTTCTTGCAGCCTCATTCGGATGGCTTATGCATATGGCCCTTGACTGCACAGTTTCAGCCGACGGCTATCTTAATTTAATACCGTCAGTTCCGCTTACATTCTGCCCGCACCCGTGGGGCAACGATGCCGTAGCGGGATTTGACGCAGTCATACTTATATTATGGCTGATTCACGAGCAATGGAGGCATGACATAAAGGATTATATATAGCAGATTAATGCAAATTTTATCAAAAAAAAGATAAAGGGAGGCGTCTGCTTCAGGATTGGCGTCCATGGGGTTTATGAAAGCCGCTTGGAAAAAGAAGAAATAAAATGATACCAACACTTGCTTATATTTTAGCTGCAGTTGCAATAGTCAGCCTCATTTCTATAATGGGAATTTTTATCTTCATGAACAGGAAATTGATGGACAAGACATTGTTCTTTTTGGTAAGTTTTGCAGCAGGTACAATGCTCGGAGCGGCATTCCTGGATTTGCTGCCGGAGACTCTTGAAAATGGATTCAGTAAAGCTATACCTGTTTTTATTTTGGCAGGGATTTTATCTTTTTTCGTGCTTGAAAAGTTTTTGCACTGGCACCATCACCACACAGAGCATGAGCACGAGGAAGTTCACACTTTCACATACCTTAATCTTGTAGGGGACGGGATTCACAATTTTTTGGATGGGGCTATAATATCCGTAAGCTTTATGAGCAGCACTCAGCTTGGGATAGCAACAACAATAGCGATTATCGCCCACGAAATTCCGCAGGAGATAGGGGACTTTGGAGTTTTAATTTATGGCGGATTTTCAAAAATGAAGGCGCTTGTGTTCAATTTTCTCAGCGCACTTACTGCAATTATTGGGGCTTTGGTTGCCTATTTTTATTCTAGCCATTTCGAAAACTCAAGTGTTTATCTATCGGCATTCGCAATAGGGGGCTTTGTCTACATAGCAGGCACAGACCTGATTCCCGAAATACAAAAAGAAACTAATCTGAAAAAATCGTTTATACAGCTTATGCTGATGTTTTTTGGGATACTCATGATTGGTGCAGTGGGCATGATTTTTGAAGGCCGCTGATTCAATAATTTATTAAATAAAGGCATATTCTAAAACCCATGAAACAATACAGGTTTTTAGAAGATATTGCGCTTGCAGACATTGCATACGAGGCTTATGGAAAAAGTTTAAATGAAGTATTTGAAAACTCTGCTTTGGCCATTTTTGAGCTGAGCGCAGAAGTTAAGACAGTAAAGCCAAAGAAAAAGCTGGAAATAAAATTAAAGCATGAAAAGCTGGACAATTTGCTTTATGACTTCCTGTCAGAAATTTTATTTTTGAAAGATTCTAAGTACATGGTGTTTAAGGGCGTAAAAGTAAAAATTAGTGAAGATAAAAAAAATAAAAAATTTGAGTTAAAGGCAACTCTTAAGGGCGACACAATAAATTCTGAAAAGCAGCACCTTGAAAATGATATCAAGGCAATAACAATGCACATGTTTGAGTTAAATAAAGTAAAGAATGGCTACAAGGCAAGGGTCGTTGTGGACATTTAGTGGTGCGGCCTGTTTCTCATGAAATTGAATAATAATTTTCCGTTGTTATAGATGAGCTCATAGAATACTCCAAAATACAAAAAGCTGACCGCAAGCATCACTAAAAATTTCAGTTCCCTAAGCACGGGACATCATCCTTTTCGGTTTTTTATTGCCCAAAGTTTCAAAAAAACTGGATTTTGCCGAGTTTCCGGCGTTGGTGATGAATTTAAAGCCGAAAGTTACCTTGCCTCCGACTATCATCATCTCCCTTTTCTTCCCGCTCACATAATATTCTTTCATCCCTTTCTCTCTTTGTGATTGCGGAACACCTAAATCATACATGTACTCATTCTCCAAAACAAGCTTTACAAATTTCCAGTAATCTTCCGCTCCGCTGGATTTCTTGTCGTAGCTGAATATTGACATTTTTGATTTAGGTGATTCTTTGAGCTTTGAGTTGGCTCTGATTGGCTCGACTACCATCAGAGGAGTGAATTCTTTACGCATTTTAGCTAGGATTTCATTGCATATTGTAGTTCTCTTGTCAAACATTGTCGGAAGTATTGAGCTGATTAAAACATTCCTTGAATTCATTTTGTTGAACTCTACAATTCTCTTAACAGTTTTTTCAAGTGAATCATAGCCTAAAGGATCAGTTGATGAAGGAATTACTATTTCATTTGCAAAATATAATATGCTTTTTGTCAAAAATCTCCATGAAGGTGGGCAGTCAATTATTACGTAATCATAATCCAGCTTTGATTCAAACCTTTTTTCAATGAAGCTCAACCCGCTTTTGTCTTTTGAAAGCTGGCTCTCCGCTTCTGCCATCTTGTGGTCGCAATGAATCAAGTCCATGTTTTTTCCAAGATGGGTTATGCATTCACCAAGATCGGCATCTTCCATCAGGAAATGGTATAGATTATATTGCGCATTTATATTATGGCATGCGCTGATATCCCCTTGCGGGTCAAAATCAATCAAAAGAACTTTCTTGTTATTTCTGGACAAGCCGGCAGCCAAATTGACAGACGTTGTTGTTTTTCCAACTCCCCCTTTCTGGTTGAAGACGGCTATTTTTCTCATTATGGCACCTCTATTCACAATCTCACTAAAGTTCAACTTTTTAGCATCAGGTTATATTTAAATGTTACGTTTTTGTATCTGAATATAGGAATTTGTATACCAATAATTGAATTAAACGAACTTTTTAGAGTAATAAATATAGCAAAAAGAGCTAATTACCCCCTATAAAGTTAAAAAATAAAGAATATAAAATTCTAAACCGGGCAAATCTCCTGCCCTAATTTTTTTACCAGTTCCAAGTTCTCAGAATAGTCAACGGGCACGTCAATGATGCAGACAGTTTTCTGCTTCAAGGCATCCTTAAGCATTTTGGAAAAATCTTCGGCTTTCTTGACTCGATAGCCTTTTGCCCCAAAACTCTCCGCATACTTCACAAAATCAGGATTTGTGAAATCTATTCCGTAAGTTTTTTCGTGGTGCATCTGCTGCTTCCATTCAATCATCCCATACTTTGAGTCGTTAAAAATCACTATAACAATCGGCGTGCCGATTCTGACTGCCGTTTCTATTTCCTGAGAGTTCATCATAAATCCGCCGTCGCCGCAAACTGCAACAACTTTTCTGTCTGGGTGGACTAATTTGGCCCCTATCGCCCCTGGCAATGCAATCCCCATAGAGCACAGCCCGTTGTCAATTATGCACGTATTCGGCTCGTAAGTCTTGTACATTCTTGCAGCCCAAATCTTGTGCATTCCAACATCGGAAATCAAAATGTCAGAATCCCCCAATGATTTCCTTATATCATAGACAATTTTCTGCGGCTTCAGGGGAAATGAGTTGTCATCCGATTTTTCCTCGTGGTCGGCAACAATCGTTTTTCTCAGCCTGAAAAAATATTCGGGATTATTTTTTGGATGGGCTTTCAGTTTTTCTCCTAGATCCTGCAAAGTGCCGGATATGTCTCCAATGACTTCCAAATCGGGGTTATAATATTCATCAACCTCGCTTTGTATCACATCAATGTGGAGTATTTTCCTCTCTTTGCTTTTATTCCAGTGCACCGGAGCGAATTCAACTATGTTGTATCCCAGCGTGATTACCAAATCTGCCCTGTCAAAGCCACACACATAATAGTCCTTGGCATGAATTCCGGTTGTAAACAAAGAATATTCTGACTTGTCGCTTATTGCGCCCTTTCCCATCTGGGTATGGACTATCGGAATTCCCCTTTCTTCGACAAATTTATTCAGCTGATTGCTGACTCTTGTCCTTATGCAGCCGTTTCCAGCCAATATTAAAGGATGCTTTGCCGCCTTAATCATTTCAATTGCCTGCTCAATTGCCTTTGAATCAGCGCTCGGCCTCCTAACCCTGGTTTTTATCAGCGGAATTAAATCAACTTCCTTCTTTGCAATATCCTCAGGCAGTTCCAAATGAGTCGGTCCCGGCCTTTCCATCTCCGCTATTTTGAAGGCTTTTCTGACGGCTTCCGGAATTGCGGTGGCAATGGTTATAGAGGTATTCCATTTTGTTATTGGACGAAAAGACCTGACAACATCAATGAACTGGAAATTTTCCTTGTGAAACCTGTGCAGCCCCGCCTGCCCGGTGATTGCAACAACAGGCATATTCCCGAGATGCGCATCCGCCAATCCGGTTGTCAGGTTCATCGCTCCGGGCCCAAGCGTCGACAGGCACACGCCGGCTTTTCCGGTCAATTTTCCATAAATCGCCGCCATGAAGGCAGCTCCCTGCTCGTGCCTTGTTGCAATAAACTTTATTTTAGAATCAATTAAAGAGAGCATGATATCTTCATTTTCCTCTCCGGGAATCCCAAAGATGTATTCCACTTCCTCATTCTCAAGGCATTTTACGAATAAGTCGCTTGCTTTCATTTTTTTGTTTTATTTTATTTGAATTATTCTTTATATTTATTCAAAAGTTTATTGAGTTTGATTATTAAATGTTTCCTCCAATCCTTTTCCAATTGAGCCTCAATCAATAAAATCAAATCTTTGTCTGGCTTTGATAATTTTATTTTCAGAAGTTTATTGCATAACTTTAAAATTTCCAAATCTCTCCTTGTTTTCAAAACATATTTCATTTTTTGAATTTCAATAAACATTAACTCCTTTCACATTCACAAACTCTTTCAGCCCGTATTTTGAAAGTTCCCTTCCAATTCCGCTTTTTTTGACGCCGCCAAAAGGCATTCTTGCGTCCGATTTGACAACAGCGTTAATGAAGACACATCCCGCTTCAATCTTTCCTGCCATTTTTAACCCTTTGCTTTCGTTCTTTGTCCAGATGCTTGCTCCAAGCCCGTACTCGCTGCTGTTTGCTGTCTCCAGCGCTTCTTTTTCATCACTAACAATGATTATTGGAGCAACGGGGCCAAAAACTTCTTCCTTTACCACTTTCATGCCGCTGTTAACGTTTGTCAAAACTGTCGGCATGTAAAAAAATCCCTTTCTGTCGGGCCTCTTACCGCCAACCAAAACTTTAGCGCCTTTTTTGACAGCATCATTGACCTGCTCTTCAATCTGCTCAACCTGGATTTTATTGACCAAAGGGCCCATATCGGTTTCCATGAGCATTGGGTCGCCGACTTTCAGGCTGCCCATATATTTGGCGAAAAGCTCTGAAAATTCTTTTGCAATTTTCTTATCCACAATGAATCTTTTTGCCGCGATGCAGCTTTGCCCTGAATTGATTGTTCTACCGGTCACGGCATTTTTTGCAGCAACTTCAACATCGGCATCTTCAAGGACAATAAAAGGGTCTGAGCCGCCCAGCTCTAGGACAACTTTCTTCAGGTTTTTTCCCGCAAGCTCCGCAACCCTTGCGCCTGCGTGAGTGCTGCCCGTAAATGAAACCCCTTTAATTATGTCGGATTTTATCAGTTGCGCGATTGTTTCACGGTCAGCTATAACACTGCGGAAAATATTTTCCGGAAACCCCGCTTCCCTAAAAGAGTCTTCAATTGCCATTGCGCACTGCGGAACAACATTGGAATGCTTCAAAACGGACGCATTTCCTGCCAGCAGCGTCGGGATTCCAAACCTGAATGCCTGCCAGAACGGAAAATTCCAAGGCATTATTGAAAGGATTGTTCCAAGAGGCTCGCAGGCGACAAAATGCTTCCTGCCGTCCGCTTCCACAATTTCATCTTCAAGCCATTTTGGGCCCTTGTCAGCATAAACTTCGGCTGTCGAGGCGCATTTCTCAACTTCAGCCAGTGACTGCCTGATCGGCTTTCCCATTTCAACAGTCATTATTTTTGCATAATGCTCTTTTTTGCTTCTCAAAACTCCCGCCAGTCTCCCAAAGTAAGATGCCCTCACAGAAATGTCCATGCGCTTCCATTGCTGGAAAGCAGACTCAGATTGTTTTGCAATGGATATAACTTTATCTTCATCCATCAGCTCATATTCACCAATAACTTCCTCTATTGCCGGATTCATTGTTTTGAAGTTCATGATTAAAGGAGAAATAAAAGTATATTTATAAATTTGCTTAAACAAAATGACGCTAATCCAAAAGCCTGGCAACCTCGCTTGGAAGCTCCACAACATCAACTCCGGCATCGTTCAGGGCGCTGATTTTTGACTCGGCGCTTCCTGAAGAGCCCTCAATTATTGCCCCTGCATGCCCCATCCTTTTCTCCTTTGGGGCAGTCCTTCCGGCTATGTATGAAACAACTTTCTTGGAAAAATGTTTTTTTATGAAATCAGCTGCTTTTTCTTCGAGATTTCCTCCGATTTCTCCTATCAAAACAACGGAATCTGTCTCAGCATCATCTTCAAAAAGATTCAGTGTCTGAATGAAATCAGTCCCGATTATTGGGTCGCCGCCAATCCCAATTACTGTGCTCTGCCCAATCCCTTTCCTGCTCAATTGGTTTACAATTTCGTAGGTGAGTGTGCCTGACCTTGAAATAATCCCGGTGTGGCCTTCCCTGAATATATGCGAAGGCATTATGCCAATCTTTGATTTTCCCGGAGAGATTATACCGGGGCAGTTTGGGCCTATCACCGTCAGATTTTTTTTATTTGCCAATTCCATTATGTCGATTGCGTCATGAACAGGAATGCCCTCTGTGATTATTACTAAATTAAGATTCTGGTTCAGTGCCTCAAAAGCCGCGCTCTTTGCGTATTGCGCCGGCACGAATATTATTGAGAAATCTACCTGAACTTTCTTTGTCGCTTCTTCAACTGTGCTGTAAAGCGGAATTCCCTCAAAATCCCCTTTTTTTGTTGTTGAAATTCCTGCAACTATTTTTGTCCCGCTCTCCTTCATGAGCCTTGCATGAAAGCTGCCCTGGGTTCCTAAGCCCTGGACTATGACTTTGGTCTCCTTATCGATTAAGATTGGCATCTTCAACTGACCTCCTGGCGCCCTCTTCCATGGAATCACAGAAGTTTATCCCGTTTTCAAGAAGGATATCTTTTGCGATGCCCTCATTTGTCCCTATCATCCGGACTACGATTGGAATTTCAAGCTTGTGCCATTGTTTATAATTTACCAGTCCTTTTGCTATCTCGTCGCACCTTGTTATGCCTCCAAATATGTTTATTAAAATTGACTTCGGTTTCTTCTTGACAACAATTCGCAGCGCCTCTTCCATCCTGCTGATATCTGCCCCTCCGCCCAAATCAAGGAAATTTGCAACCCTGCCGCCAAAATGGGAAATCATGTCAAGGGTTGCCATGACAAGGCCAGCTCCATTTCCTATTATTGCTATCTCGCCGTCAAGCTCAACATAATTAAGCCCGTGGCTTTTGGCGTCTTTTTCAAGCTCCGTCAGGGGCTCCCTGAATTCCGGGTGAGCTGTATTATCGTCAAGGATAACCTTTGCGTCCGCTGCAATGAATCTTCCTTCCGAAAGGACAAGCGGATTTATTTCAACAAGCAGCGCATTGCTGCCCCTCATAAGACCAAACATTGATTTGATTATCGGAAGAAATTCTTTTTTTGGGAATGTTTCCAGCTTAGAATATGGTATCTTAGTTATTTTTGAAGAATCTTCAATGTCCACGCCGCCTTCCTCAGAAAAAATAATCACGATTCCTTTTTCCTCCCTATCAACTGCAAGAGAAATATAGTACTCTTTTTCTATGCTCAGTTTCTCTTCAAGAAGCACCTCATCGCACGACTTGAAGATTTCAATTATATTTTCTCTTGTTGCGGGCCTTATAAGTCCCATCTTGAATCTTTTCCCGCTCAAAACCTGCGCCTTCGCAATCATATCCGGCATATCGGGCGCTTCTTTGGCAGAAGTTATCAGCTTGCTTTTCGGCACGGGAATCCCATACTTCTCAAACAGCCGTTTTCCCTCGTACTCTTTCAGTCTCAAGATTCATACCCCATTTTTATTGCCGCAAGATTCTCATCCAGGAACTTAGACGGCAGGTATTTCTTGATTTGCTCATTGTCTATCTTGGCTTCCAGCTTTCTGAAAATCTTTCCCAAAAGAACCATGTTGATGACCTTAGGATTATTGCACATTTTCAGCAAGCCCGCCTGCAGCTCCTTGTCTTCCATGTCAAATTCGAAGTCCGGCTTTTCTATAATCGGGTTTTCAATTTTTTTCTCAGATACCGCAAGGCTTACGCTGCTCTTTCCGGATCTCATAAGGGCGCTGTATTTCCTTGTGAGGGCGATATTATAATTGCTGTCTTTCATCACATTTGCCAGGACTGAGCCCACAAGCTGCACTCCCTGCCCTGCTCCGCCTTTTATTATTACATTAACCATTTTTCACTATTCCAAATTCATCATCCTTCAATGGCCTGCTTTCTTCAGTTATCCTGTACCTTTCTTTTATCTCCCCAAATATCTGGGCAGGTGATTTTCCTGACTTTCCGACGTTTGTTACGCACGGATTAATCAGCTCAATGAACGAAAATCCGTCATGGGCCATAGCTTCTTTCAGGCATTTTTTGAAATGCTCTTTCAAAACTGGGGTTGTGCGGGCGTAAAAATATTTTTTATTGGAAAGGATAATCGCCTGGGCATTGACTGCTTCCTGCGCATTTCCTTTTGGAGTGGTGGTTGTTATATTGCCTAATCTTGTTGTGGGGGCAACCTGGCCGCCGGTCATCGCAAACAGCTCATTGTTGTTGCATATGACTGAAATATTGTCATTTCTTCTCGCAGCATGGAGAAGATGATTTCCCCCGATTCCCAACAGGTCGCCGTCGCCGGAGAAGACTATCACATCAAGTTTTGGATTGCTCATCTTCACTCCAACCGCCAAGGGAATTGCGCGTCCATGTATCCCATGAACGGAATCAAGGTTAAAGTAGCCAGCGCCCCTTCCTGTGCACCCTATTCCTGAAATAACTACTGTGTTTTCACTTCCCAATTCATCAATCACTTCGCACGCAGCATAAAAAGTGCCGTACAGCCCGCAGCCCGGGCACCAGCCTATCGGAGTCTCTTTCCTAATTAATTCCTGAAAGCTCATTTTCAATTTCACCCAATGATATTTTTCCTCCCAGCTGGGAGATTAATTTTACTTCTCTCTTGAGGAATGCCTGCAGCTCATGCCTGTACTGGCCGTCATTCATCTCTATAACCACTATTTTTGAATATTTTTTTGCTATTTCTTCAATCTGCTCCACAACTGGAAACAGCCTTATCGGCCTGAATATGCTGTACTTTTCTTTCAACGGAAGTATCACTCGGGAGGATATTCCAAAGGCAATCAAAAGTGTATCAGAATCTTTATTTTCCAAGTATTCAAAAAATTGGTAGTTCTTCGCAGCATTCAGAATTTCTTTCTTCCGGCTGTAATACCATTCCCGGTAAATCATGGGATCTTTTTCTTTTGGGGTATTTCCCTGGCTGGTCAATCCTGTGAAGTGCCTTTTTCCGGTTCCGAGCGGCTCAAGTTTCCTTTTCTTTATTTCAAAATTCACGCCGTCAAGGTCCACTGTTTCAGACATATGGGCAAGAATTCCATCAACAAGGTATATGACCGGGCTGTGTGATTCCTCAGCTGCATTTATCGATTCAATTGCAAGCTTGTAGCATTCTTCCACAGAATTTGGGCTGAACACAATGTTAACATAATCTCCGTGGCTCCCATATCTTGCCTGCATCACGTCGCTCTGCGCCCCAAAAGTTGCCATCCCAGTCGATGGGCCAACCCTCTGGCAGCAGACCACGACCAACGGCACGCCGATTTTGTAGGCATACCCGATTGATTCCTGCTTCAGCGAGAATCCGGGCCCTGATGTAGCAGTCATCGCTTTGCTTCCTGCAAGGGAAGCTCCGATGCACATATTGATTGCCGCAATCTCATCTTCCCCCTGGATGAATTTCACATCTGTCTTTGCAATTGATTCCATAATCTCCGTAGCAGGGGTTATCGGATATGCGGAGAAAAATCCCAAGCCTGCTTTTAGCACGCCTTCAACTATTGCTTCATTTCCTGACAAAAGTTTTTTGATGTTAGCCTACCCCCGTATCAAACAGAATTCGGAACTTGGCTCGGTATTTAAATTTAGCGAAACATAATTTTTGGAGAAATCTGCTAAATGGATTCAGCTTTATTGCTCAAAGCTCTGCCCGCATCCGCATGAGCTGTGGACGTTTGGGTTTGAAATCTTGAAGCCGGCTCCCTGCAGGCCGTCAACATAATCCAGCCTTGCCCCTTTCAGAAATTGCAAATTTTCTTTGCTTATTATTATCTTGACTCCTTTTTCTTCAATTGTCAAATCCAAATCAGTTGTCTTGTCATCCAATTCCAAGCCGTACTGGAATCCCGAGCATCCGCCAGGAACAACTTCAACCCTTAATCCGCTTCCTTCTTTGTTATTTTCTTTCAGAACTTCAATTAATTTTTCAGCTGCTTTGCTCGTGATTATGAAATCTTTTCCTTCCTCAACTTTGTATTCAGCAACTGCTTTGTTTAACTTTGCAATAACTTCATCAACCTGCTCGTCAGTCATTCCGTGGCTTTTGAACCCGTCTTCCAAACTTTCAGAGTAAGAAACATGGCATCCGACGCAATGAACTCC
>DATDYS010000035.1:0-13579 GCA_035288925.1 Candidatus Nanoarchaeia archaeon | reverse complement strand
GTAGCTGATTCCTGCAAATAGCAGCGCTATGACGGCAACAAGCGAAGCTCCGTACTTGATTAAGTTGTATATCTTGGTAACCGGAGAAAGAATCTCATCAAACTTTGCCTTGTCTTCCGCGCTTATTGGCGCATCAAGGTCCGCCTGAGCGTGGGCTGCTGCGGCAACGCTGAGCACTGACATAATAATCAGCACGCAAAAGCCCAAGCCCTTAATGCACGAATTGTTATTCTTGTTCATTTTTTACCTCCCGTTTTCTAATATTTTTCTCCGCCTCTGCTTCCTTTTTCTGCCCATTGTTCTTTGGGACTTTAATCACCACGTCAAAATCCAATGGATTTACGATTGTTTTCTTGATAATGGTGATATGCTTCTTTATCGTCTCTTGAATTTCAAGAAGGCCCATTTTGCCCTCTTAGTTTTCTGCTGCAGCCCTGGCAAGCATCTTTTCATAGTACTTTATGGGCTTGATGGATGTTATTGTCGTCTTGTGGATTACCCATTTTCCATCATCGCTTTTGCCAACTGTTGACTCAACAATCGGCATCTTGTTTAGCTGCTCTATCTTTGTCGGTGTCAGTTCCGGCGTTAGTTCTTCTGCCATAGATATCAACCTCCGTGTTTTGATGGAAAGAAGAAAGGACTGCAAATTAATATAAGGTGGTTCGGAAAAAAGGAATAAAGTTCGGAAATCGGACGAAAATTCCGGAAATCCGGACTAAGCTTTAAGTAAATGAACTTATTTCCACATCAGTATGGAATTGATTAATTATCAAGAATTGAAGAAGGAAGCTTATTTGATGGCTATTGAAAAGCTTGAAGAGGAATATGCTAATGACGATGATGTTCTAAAGAAGTTAGAACAAGTTAGAGCAAAGTATTTATAAACTAAGTGTTATATCATATCTTTAATAATATGGCGATTAACGTTAAATTATTTCACATAAAAAGAGAACAAAAAGTTTAGAATCCTGTCCTCCGCACTTTTTATTTCTAGTTTTATTTTAGAGTCCGGACAATTGAAAAACTTTGCGCTGAAACACCAGACTCCATCCTCAAAAAATAAAATAATATTAAGAAATCAAAATTTTAATTGCTATTATCCCACTACCTTATCTTTTTCAAAAACCTGTATCATGCACGCGCAGGGAAGCTTTTTTGAAGCTCTTTCCAAAGCCTGCTTTGCAACCCCTAGATTCTGCTTGTCAACCCTTACTTGAAATATAGTCTGGCCCTTTGAAACCCTTGCCGCAACTCCAATGGGCTTGCCGAAGGGGTGCGCCATGCCTGAGCTGAATCGGTCTGCGCCAGCGCCTGCCGCGAGAGAATGCTCCCTTAATACGTGGTAAGGATAAACTTTTACTTTTAGATGAAATCCTTTGACCCCGAGAAAAGACTCGAGAAGCTTGTTTGATGTCATTCTCGCGCTCTCAAGCGCATTGTCTCTGATATTAAGCGCAGCCTTTGCAACAAGGTTTAATGTGAATGGAAACTCCTTGCCAGGATCGCCGGTGTCAAACCGGACCACTTTGACGTTAGGGGTCATTCTGATGTAGGATTTTGCCTTAAACTTTGAAGTCCTGGTATAAGGCCTTTTCAAATTCCTGTAAGAAACAAAAGTTCTTAATTTTGCCATGACAGAAGGATTTTTAGCTGGTTTTTAAATGTTGCTATTGGTTTATTTTGTTTTTCACAACACAAATTCTTTAGAATTTATGGGATTGGAAATTTCAGGAATTTCCAATATTCGAAATGTTTAAATGTCGAAAATCAAAGTCCTAAAAAATCCTAAGGATTTTTGGGAACTTGAAAATTCAAAATTTTCAAGTATTTTCGGATTTAAACATCCGAAAATGCTAAAAGCATTTTCGATATGTTTAAATATAAGTGTTATAAGAGGATACTTATATCATTGCGTTTCCAGTTAAAAAAAGAGGTGAATGGATGTCATTTAATAAGAGAGCTTCTCTCGAGATATCAATACAGGCAATCGTTATTGTCGTTCTTGCTATGACTATTCTTGGATTAGGACTGGGATTTGTCAGGGGATTGTTTAAGAATATAAGCAGTACAACTGAAGATGTAACTGAGCAGGTCAGGCAGAAGATTCTCGATGACTTGATAACTGGCGATAAAAAAATTTCATTTCCCAAGACTGAGGTGTCTATCGATAAGGGTGGCTCTACCGTCTTAAGCATTGGTGTCAGGAATAAAGAAAATCAGCCACTCAACTATAAACTCAAGTTCTGTGCTGTGTCCGCCCCAGATGCAGCAGGCAATATAGCCCCCACTAATGATTGCAGCAGGTTTGCATCTTGGTTCCAGTATGATTCTACTAAAGTGTATACTTTGACCCCAGCTGACTCCACGATTAGGAATATAAAAGTAATAGTGCCTTCAGGCGCCGCGTCGAATACCGGCTCCTATTTTTTTACATTTGAAGTTTATGATGATACCCACAGCGTGTCATATGATCAAAAGGACTTTTTTATAGTGATTAAGTGATTAAAATGAAACGAAGATTATCAGAAGCACAGGAATTTGAAATAATGAAGCTGGTTTTGGACAAATTCTTATGGCTGGGGTTTGGCATAATGGCATTCGGCCTCTACCAGATTTTTAATAAAGGATTACAAGAAGGGATGGTATGGATAGTGTCCGGAGCAATTCTTCTGCTGGTATTCACGTGGATGATTGTGAAAGAGTATGAAGTGATAAGGTAATTCTTTCTGATTTTTATTTTCTCTTTATACCAAAAATAATTTTCGACATCTTTAAATATATGCTGGCAAATTAAAATTCAATGAATCCTTTAGAGGATGAGTTTGAAAAGCTGCGGAAATTTTCTGCAGAGAATTTTGAATATTTATTATTTAGTCAAAGTTCTCTAAGAAAACTTTGAATAAAATGACAAGAATTATTAATGATTCAAAGTTTTCTGTGGTTAATGAGTGCCCTAAATGCGGGCATCTGAGCTTATCTTTCAAAAATAACATGCTGCATTGCGCGGACTGCGGATACAGCGAGAAAATACCAACGGTGAGGTGAATTTTATGCCACTACATTATGAGAATCAAAGAGTAGGAGTTTTTGTGGATGTTCAGAACATGTATTATTCCGCAAAAAGCCTTTACAAGGCAAAAGTCAATTTTGCGCAGATACTGAAGGTTGCCGTAGGCGACAGGAGCCTGATAAGGGCAATAGCATACGTGATAAAAGCGGATGTAGGGGAAGAGCAGAATTTCTTTGATGCCCTGGAAAAAATAGGCTTTGAAGTAAAGGCGAAAGATTTGCAGATTTTTGCGGGCGGAGCAAAGAAAGGAGACTGGGACATCGGGCTGGCAATGGACACAATTGAGCTGGCGCCAAAGCTTGACACAATCATAATTGTAAGCGGAGATGGGGATTACGTGCCATTAGTGCAGCATTTAAGGCACGCTTTAGGATGCAGGATTGAAGTGATTGCATTCGGAAAATCAAGCGCAGCCTCTTTAAGGGACGCGTGTGACAGCTTTATTGATTTGGAAGCTGACAGGAAAAGATACCTAATATACCGGTAAAAACAAAAATTTAAATAATATCCGGGCTTATCCAGCACAAAATGAAAGAACTTACAAAGGATAATTTTGAAAAGGAAGTTATGCACAGCAAATTGCCGGTCTTGGTTGATTTCTGGGCCCCGTGGTGCGGGCCGTGCAGATTAGTGGGGCCGGTGCTTGACAAAATATCCAGCGAGTACGCGTCCAAATTAGTATTCTCCAAGCTTAATGTGGATGAAGCGCAGGAAATTGCGGCAAAATTTGATGTGAGGGGAATCCCCTGCATGATTATTTTCAAGGACGGAAAAGAATTGGATAGAATTATCGGGGCTTTTGGAGAGCCGCAGCTTCGAAGCAAGATAGACCTTATTTTAAGCAAAGCCTGATTGCAGTTGGCTTGGGCGGCTAAAGCCAAAAAGTTTTAAAAAGGGGAGGGTACAATAATGAAGCAATTAAGCCCGTTTTTAGAGGTAGGAGAGATTGCCCCGGATTTTGAATTCGAGGCGCAGATTCTTGAGAAGAACAACAGGGAAGCCGACATGCTGATTAAGAAAGGCTATAAAATCAAGAAATCTGTCTGGTATGGATTAATTGCATCATAGAAATGTACAAGGCAAAATTATGGGATGAGGACAAGTGGGACATTCACTCAAAGGGCTATAATTCTTCAAAATATGGTGCCGGTGCCGGCAAAGATGAGAAAAAATATCACGACCGGACATACGGCTCAAAAGACGGAAATTTATCCTCCGACTATATGAAAAAAGAAGATTCAAAGGAAAAAGAGGAAAAGAAAAAAGAAGAATTATTCAATGAAACAGAGGAAAAAAAGAAAGAGGAAATCAAGGATGAGGATATTCCTTTCAGGGCAGCAAAGCAGGTTTTCAACGAGATGCAGAAAGAGATGAAAAAGCCCGCACAGAAGAAAGATGTAAACAGCATCGAAGACGCCATCAAGAAAGCAATTGAGGATGAGAAAAAAGTGATAGTGATGGATTGATGAAATTCATTAATTTTTCAAAGATTTTTCTTATTCTTATCGTTCCGGTTTTGATTTTTCTTTTGGTTTTTAATTTTGCAGGCTTCAGCAGTTCATTCTTCACAAAAAAGTTTGAACAATACGGCGTGAATAGCAAATTTCCTGACTCCGAAGCAATGCACCAGAAAGTCCTTAATTTTATAGAAGGAAAATCCAATGAGCTGCCTTCAGATTTCAATGAAAGGGAGAGGCAGCATTTGCTGGATGTAAAAATGGTTATTTCCGCGCTGACAATCACCCTCTATATAATAGTGGGATTATTTTTACTGCTCCTTGTTGCTTCTGCCTTCACTTTAAAGGCCAACAGCTATATAATAAATTTTGTCGGAAGAGTCATGATGTGGGGCGGCATTTTAACTGTTGGGCTTGCAGCGCTGCTGTTCTTATTCATCAGCTTTGACTTCGGACCGGCTTTTGAGTCAATGCACCGGATGTTTTTCCGGAGCGGGACATATATGTTTGACCCTGCAAAGGAAGCCATTGTTAATCTCTACCCGGAGCAGCTATTCATGGACTTGGGGGTAAGAATCTCTGTGTGGGTTATAATTAGCGCTATTTTGATTATTTTAATTGGATTTTATCTTGTTTTAAGAACTAAAAAACAAAAACAATAAAAAGGATGAATTAAACTCACAGAAACTGAAATGAAAAAATTAATTGCCGCAAACTGGAAGATGAACAAGACGGCTGCCGAAGCTGTTTCCACGGCTGATGAGCTGAAAAAACTGGCAGGGAAAGAAAAAAACGCAGACGTTGTGATATGCCCTTCCTTTACTTCGCTTCAATCCGTGGCGAAAGAACTGGAAGGCAGCAACATAAAATTAGGCGCGCAGAACATGCATTTTGAGGACAGCGGGGCTTATACAGGGGACATTTCACCGCTGATGCTGAAAGACACTGGATGCGAATATGTTATTTTAGGGCATTCCGAGAGAAGAGAATTTTTCGGGGAAGCTGACCTGCTGATAAATAAAAAAGTGCTGTCTGCGCTGAAGCATGGGATAATGCCGATTTTGTGCGTTGGCGAAACTTGGGAGCATAGAGAAAGTGGCAAAACAAATGAAGTATTAGACAAGCAGTTGAGGAACTGCCTCGCTGATGTTTCAACACCGCAAATGCATCATGTTACAATTGCATACGAGCCCGTGTGGGCGATAAGCAGGGGCAACCCAAACCAGAAATCTGCAACGCCAAAAGACGCAGAAGACGCGCATGCTTTTATAAGAGGGGTTCTGGAAGAAATATTTGACAAAAAAACTGCATCAAGCACGAGAATTCTTTATGGAGGCAGCATGAAGCCCGAGAATGCAAAGGAACTGCTATCAAAAAAGGGCATTGACGGCGGCCTTGTTGGAAACGCTTCCCTAAACGCAAAAAGCTTTTATGAGATTATAAAGGCCGCGGAATAATCATCAAGGAACTTCGACATACAATTTCTGGGTTGGGACATATTCACTTCCCCCGCTTCGAAGTATTTTTACGTCCAGGATATAAGTTCCCGATTGTGCGCTTGGATTAACTTGAACCCCAACTCCTATACTTTTTTCTTCGTTTTGGCTTATCAAAACCTGGGGCCTGTTTTCAGGATTTATGAAAATTTCCCCGCTGCCGATGGAATTTACGCTCTTATCCGGCCCAATCCTTTTTGTGGATGAAGCTGTTACAGTAAAATATTGATTCGCTTCCACGTTAAAAATTTTTATTCCGAAAACATCAAACTTCTTTTTTTGAATAACTTTTTTTTCCGTGCCGATGCAAACCCTGTCATACCCTTCACACACAAGATTGGCTATTTTTTGGTCAAGCTCCGAGGTGGTCATCTGAGTCAAATCCGCGGCAGTGGCAGACAGTTTGGATATGAAATAGACTCCAAAACCGAAAACGACTATCGAAATAATTATTATGACAAGAAAATTAACTGACAGCTCTATTGCCCCTTTCTTGAGCATGTTATTCACTTCTCACAAAGAAGACCTGTTTTGGCGGCGAGTTGAATTTTTCGCGGACTATCTCCTGATCATAGACTGGGGAACCGTCTGGCTTCCTGGAGCTGACAACTCTTTTGTTATAGCTAAAGTCCACGACATACCTTACCGTTCCAATTTCTTCAACCTGCTGCGGCCTGTAATCAAGGTTTAATGGGACGTTTAGGGCTACCGTGCTGCCAACCGCAGGAATATCACTGTCAATATTTTTTTCTGCTATCAGGAGCTCGCTTCTGGAATAGTCAGTGCTCAGCAGTACCTGCACCTTGTTGAATTTGACGGGCATCACTAAATCCTTATTCGCATCATCAAGGGTTATCTTGAGCTCAAAAGCGTCTTTACTCATATCAAACGGCTTGTTATATTTCATGACGGAGCTTGCCCTGAAATACTGCGCGCCTACGCTGTCCGGGAAATTTTGCGGAAACGCGTCTTTGCTTTCCACGCCCATTATACATTCGTTGCTGCTGGTGCAGTAGTAGTGCGCGTATGTCGCATCCACCATTTGGGAGCCCTGCCTGACCTTGCCCTTGCCCTCGCAGTTTCCATAATCCTGTGGGCAGGTGCATTTATTGCCGGGCCTTCCGCTTTCCAGAGAATCTTTATCGCCATTGCCGCAGCAGTTAGGAATCGAATTGTAAATGCACTTGCCGCTGTCGCATTTCTGCGCGGAACATGCTTTTTGCGGACAGTCAGCGCTTACTTTGCACTCCGCTTTCGCGCATGAGCTTATTACGAACACGGCAATCACAAGCAAAAGGAACAGTGTTGTTTTATTTTTGGTGTTAATCCCCTCTTTTGCAGAATTTTGGTTTAACTTATATAAAAAGATTGTGAATTGATAGTGTTAAAAGTCGATATTAAGAAAAGTTTATATAAACAAAAATTAACAAAATTAAAAAAGAGGTGAGATAATGTTATCAAGCTGCAATTATGACAAGACCAAGCTGCTGGCAAAAATTTCCAAGCTAATGGGTTTCATTGACAAGCACGCAGTTAAGGATGCTGAGAAAGACGGCCATCCGCTATGCGGCGAGGAGTACAAGGAGCTGAAGCAGGATTTGGAAAGGCATGCCGAGAAGCTCAGGGCGGCCATAGAAGGGCTGTCGAGAGAAGGAAAATACAATTAAACTATTTTAATTTTAGGAATTCTGGACAATTAATGTGAAAATGTGGGTGAAGATATAATATTAATTCTTAGCCTCCTAATCTTTTTTCAGAAAACCTTTTAAACAATTATCAAATATCCCGGTTCTTATTGGGCCTCTAGCTCAGCCTGGTTAGAGCGACGGTCTTATATGGCACCGCTCTAAGGCTCCTAAGCGAGCCGTAGGTCGAGGGTTCAAATCCCTTGAGGCCCATATTTTTCTAAAATTTTTAATTTCATCAAATAAAATCATTAAATTTAAAAAGCACATAAAAATCTAAACTTTTAAGCTCCCGTAGTGTAGTCCGGATTAAGGAAATCCACATATGTGGTTGTTCTTTGAGGATAACCAATCATTTCGGATTTTCGATCCGAAGACCTGGGTTCGAATTGATGAAAGACAAAATCTTTTATCATGGATGTCCCGGCGGGAGCATTTATTATTTTTATAATTACAGCCTAATATAAAACAAGAAAAACATTCTATCTTTTGTGCTTCCTTTTAAACTTCTTCTCGTATGCCTTGATGCCTTCCCTTATTAGCTTATAAGCCACCCTTCTGGTCATAAAACCCAGAACTTTCACCTTCTTGCCTTCAAGATTTTTGTAGGTTTCAAAAAATTCCCTGTATTCTTTTGTTGTATGCTCCGGCAGATCTTTCAAGTCTTTAATATTGGCGCATCTTGGGTCTTTAACATAAACACCTATTATCTTGTCATCCCGCTCGCCGGTGTCTATCATCCTCATCACGCCTATGGGCCTAAACAGGGCAATAGTCTGCGGCAGCACAACGCCATTGGTATAAACCAGTATGTCCAATGCGTCGCCGTCACCGCCATAAGTCTGGGGTATAAAGCCATAATCTCCCGGGTAATGAACTGCTGAATACACAAACCTGTCCAGCATCATAAGGCCATGCTCCTTGTCAATCTCATACTTGGTGCTGGATCCCTTGGAAATCTCGATAAGAACATTCACTTCCCTTGGAACATCTTCCCCTAGCTTAATGTCGTGCCATTGCCTAATCATTTCTAATCACCTTTTTTATGTAAATAGCACAATCATGTATCTGGTATATAAACTTTATTTATGCAGCGTGCAAAACACACGCAAATGGCAGGATTGACTGCAAAAATTCGGTAATCCGGCTTAATTTTTTCTTTCATAAACCTTTATAAACTCAATTTTATTCCTACTTACTAATGGCAAAAACTTATTCAGAGCTTGAGGCATGGGGGATTTTCGCAGGGGCCCTGGTTATCGGGGTAGTGCTGACAAGCGTATTCTGGGCATACATAACAGTCACTCCGGAAAAGAAAGCTATACAGGAGGAAATAAAGAATGCAACAGAAAGCTTCAACGCTGAGATTCCAACCAGCTTTATTGATTTCTGCAATGGAGTAGACGGGAAGTCCAGCTGGGACAGCAGCGGACTCAAACAGTGCACTGTGGATGAGCCTTCAGAGAAAAATTTAATAGTAATGAAATTATTATGCAGGAAGTTTAATTTGACTTTGAGTTACGGCTCATTCGGTGTTAAATGTGAAGGAAAAGGCTAGGGAAGAAATTCTTTGTGAAATCTGCAATAGCAAAATGATTGAACGGCACTGCAAGATTGTCTGCCTTAACTGCGGGTTTATGTGGGACTGCAGTGACCATTAATTTTCTGTAAAGGTTTAAATATACTGCATTTTTTATCGCCCCTATGCCACTGTCGCATAACCCGGTAGTGCGGCGGTCTCGAAACTTCGGGCTATGCATGAAGTCCGCGAAATCAGAAATTTCGAGCTAACCGCTTTCCGCAAGGATTTCCCGGTTCAAATCCGGGCGGTGGCGTTTTCAACAAAAGGGGCGGTTGATATACCAAATAAAAAATGTAATTTTTGCTGTTTATTTTTCCCAATCTTGTTATTAGTAGCGTGCAGCCAGAGTTTAACAGAAGAAGAATATCAGGATAACTCGATAACTGGGCAGGCAACTGCAACAGAAATTTTAAGGGCATGCAAATACCCAAGTGGCAGATTCTGCGAGGAAATGTGCTGCCAGACTGAAGAAAAATGCGGCGGCGGCTTTGTATATATGGTATGCGACCTGAAAACAGGGGAATGGGCTGATGAAACTTATTCGGACTCTGAATGCGCTTCCGAATGTGAAATATCCAAACTAGAAGAAGGAACTGAAGATAAAGTGGCAAAAGAAAATAAAACTGTTCAATCATGCCCTGAGGGGTGGAAATGCTTGAACAAATTTGAGAGAATATACAGAAATGCTGATTGCTCATTCGGAGAAACAGAAAAGTGCAGCACAGGATGCGTAAATGACACCTGTGCCAAGCTCTGCAGTCCGAACACGTTTAGCTGCAGAAATGATGTGCTAAGGAAATGCAATGAGGATGCCAACGACTGGATTTATTTTACGACTTGCGATTATGGGTGTGAAAACGAGCAGTGCCTGAATTCTTCGCTGCAAACAAATCAAACTCAAAATACAACACAGCCGGTCCAAAATGTATGCACTACTGCCTGCTTTTCGATAACAAACTTCCATTATGACGCAGAAGGAAATGACAATAATAATGAAAATGATGAATATGTAACTATTAAGAATAGCTGCTTATTTTCATGTGATTTAGCAGGTTGGGAAATCAGTGACGATGATTCCCACAAATACAGCTTTGCTGGCTTTGATTTAGGAAATGGCGGTTCATTTACCATTCATACCGGCGAAGGCACTGATACGGAATCTAAATTATATTGGAACAGAGGCTCTGCAGTTTGGAACAATGACGGCGACACACTATATTTAAAAAATCAGAGCGGTGAAACAATATTTTCCCATAGCTACCAATAAAATGCCAAAACAAACAATTTCATTATGCATGATAGTAAAGAACGAAGAGAAATACCTGGAGCAATGCCTTAATTCTGTTAAAAAGATTGTTGATGAAATAATAATTGTAGATACTGGCAGCACGGACAAAACAAAAGAAATAGCAAAAAAATTTAAAGCAAAAGTTTTTGATTTCAAATGGAGTGATAATTTTTCCGAGGCGAGAAATGAAAGCCTAAAGCACGCGACTAAATACTGGATTCTGGTTTTGGATGCTGATGAGTTCATTGACGAGAATGGTGCGGAAAAAATAAAAGAAGCAATTGGGCACAACGGCAAAATGTCCGGCTTCCAGCTTGAGCAGAGGTCTTACCTGGAGAATTATTTTGAAGGCGCTTATGAGAATAAATCAACCTTAGAGCAAGCCAGGAAATACCCTTTTTACATCTCAAATTTTCTTGCGCGCCTGTTCAGGAACGGGCTCGGCATTCATTTTAAGCACAGGGTGCATGAGCTGGCCGAGGATTCAATGAATGAAAAAAAACTTGAATTCAGAAAGGCCGATATTATAATTCATCACTTTGGGACGCTGAAGGAGAGGGGGCTGATAAGCAGCAAAGTTGACATGTATTCTAGAATGATACTGCATCAGTGTGAAGATTATCCTGATAATCCAAGATATTTATACCAAGCCGCAAGAATGTACCTCAGCAGGAATGACCTGCCAAACGCGCTGAAATTTTTTGAGAGGACGGCAGGAATTGACCCCCATTACAAGCTAGTATTTTCGGAGATAGCCAAAATCTACATGAGAATGAATGATGAAAATAAAGTTATTGAAAATTTTAGGAAAAGCGTGGAATTAAACCCCGACAATCCTTCGCCTGCAAACAATCTTGCTGTGGTTTATATGTCAACCGGCAATTTTGAAAGCGCAAAAAAAATTCTTGAAGAGCAATTGAAGAAAAACCCGGACAATGAGGCGCTAAAGTATAATTATGAAGAGTGCCTGAAAAATCTGAAAAAATAAATTTTTTATCTCCACTTAATCGAGCATCCGACCGCAGGAGTCAATTCAATCCCTACTTTTCTGTCATGCACGACTGCATCAACAGCATTTCTTAGGTCATTGGTCTTGACTGATTTTTCATCCCTGTAATTATCGTCAATCCTTCCGTGATATTTTAGCTTACGGTCTCCGCCAAAAACAAATGCTTCCGGAGTGCATTGCGCACCGTAAGCGGCGGCAGCCGCCTGTTTTTCATCCCTCAAGTACGTAAAATTTAAGCTTTGGGATTTGCTCATTTCCACCATCCTGTCAAAGCTGTCATCCGGATAGTTTACTTCATCATTTGAATTTATTCCGACAACCTGGACTCCCTTTATTCCAAACTCACTCTGTATGGTTTTAATTCTTTCAATATAAGCTCGGACATAAGGGCAGTGGTTGCACATAAAAACAATCACCAAAACTTTCTTCTTGAAATCTGCAAGCCTGTAAATTTTCCCATCAACAGCCGTCAGGCTGAAATCCGGGGCTTTGTCTCCGATTTTCAGCTTTAGATTCTGCGTGTTCATTTCCATAAAACCACCTTTGAAGAACAATAATTTCAGATTATTAAAAATTTGCGGTTTAAAATAAGTGCCGAAGGGGAGACTTGCACGCGGCAAGCATGCTCACTTGCCACAATTTGAACTCCCGACAGACACCTTATGAGAGTGTCACTCTAGTGCCCAATAAGTTATATCACCAGGCTGAGTTACTTCGGCATGAGTCAAAAGAATAATAGGGCTTTTAAAAAGCTTACTAATAAAACTCAAAGAAATTTTTTTATTTTATCGGCGTATTCTTTCATCTCGCCATCTTTGTATTTTGTGTGCGGCCACTTTATTTTCAGGCCGTCATTCTTGAACCTCGGGACTATGTGAATATGGGAATGAAACACAACTTGGCCGGCCTCTAGGCCGTTGCTCATAACCAAGTTAAAGCCCTGACAGCCTAGGCTCAAAGACAGGGCTTTTGCAACCTTTCTGGCCGCCTTTATAGCAGCTTCCGCATCTTCATCCTTCATATCGGACAAATCTTTTGAATGGTTTTTTGGGATTACCAGGCAGTGCCCCTTGTTTGCCGGCATTATGTCCAGGAAGCAAATTACTTTGCCATCTTCATAAATTTTAGCAGAAGGAATCTTTCCTTCAATTATTTTGCAGAATATGCAGTCTTCCATTCGTCAAAAATCACCAGCATTGATTGGTATATTGGTTCATTTATTTAAACATTGCGTGGTTTTTGACACTCAAAATTCCACTCAGTTTAGTTCAACATACAAAACATCATAAATAAGCAAGTGGAATTTTGTTGTTTTTAGATTGGGTAAAATTCTAATTTATCGCTTTTGGAATCAAGCAATGCAACAGTATACGGATAAACCTGAAATAGTGCTCCTGGATTGATAATCCTGGTTTTTCCTATTTTATCATCCCGTTTTGCATGAGTATGCCCAGTCAGGACATAATTATATTTATTGCTTTGGATTGCGTCGTTCAGAATTTTTGATTTTGTTCCGTGATAAGCATAGAATTTTTTTCCATCATGCGTGAATTCAATTTCATCTTTTATTTCGTCAAAATCAAGCTTTTTGCACATTTCCTTCAATCCTTCTTTTTCCCCGTCATTGTTGCCATAAACAAATTTCATTTTCAAATCCTTGAAATATTCAAGCATCGGGGGGCTTACTATATCTCCGCAGTGTACGACAAAATCAACATTTTTCTCTTTAAATAAGGCAACTGCTTTCTTAACTGCTTCTTCGTTTTCGTGAGTGTCTGAGATTATTCCTATCATAGATTCACGCAATATTTCAGAATATTTAAATTATTTCTACATAAAAAATGGACTGGCCGGGATTTGAACCCGGAGCCTAATGGGCTCTGTTTTTCAGAGTCACCCATGCCATGGGTGCGTTATGCCGGATTTAACTACCAGCCCATCCAATCCTAACGTGTGAGAAATTCTATTGTTTAAAAGATTTTCTTAAAA
>DATDYS010000034.1:0-10399 GCA_035288925.1 Candidatus Nanoarchaeia archaeon | reverse complement strand
ATGGTTACAAGAAATTTTATGATTCAATTGATACAGTGTTAATGGGTCGCAAGACTTATGAGTTGGCATTAAAATTAGGAGAAAATTATAAAGATAAAAAGGCTGTTGTTTTTACAAGACAAAAAAATCTTAAGAAAGTTGGAAATACTGAATTTGTTTCTGATGTTGTTCCATATACAAAAAAACTAAAATCAACAAAAGAAAAAGATATCTGGCTTGTTGGAGGAGGAGAGATTGTTTCTGTTTTATTAAACAATAATTTGATTGATGAAATGATGATTTTTGTCCATCCGATAATTCTTGGAAAAGGGATTCCGCTGTTCAAAAATATTAATGAAGATATTAAATTAAAATTAGTTGGGGCATTTGCGTTTAATGACGGACTGGTGAAAATGAATTATACAATATAAAATTGCGTAAAATCAACCATAAGCTTTTTAAATCACCCAAATATCCCCCCCTTACCCGTTAACTACACTGCTTCGGCAGGAGGGAATAGATGGAAAAGGAACAACTACAATCAGCGTTAGCAAAGGCAAAAGATATTTCTAATAAAAGAAATTTCAAGCAGTCAGTTGATTTAATCATAAACCTGACAGGATTGGACCCAAAAAAGCCGGAGCACCAGCTGGATTTGTTTGTAACGATGCCGCATTCAAGGGGAAAGAAAATAAAAGTCTGCGGATTGGTCGGGGCTGAGCTTGGCGAGCAGGCAAAAACAGTTTTTGACCACGCAATCATGTCTGACAGCTTTGAAAGATTAAAAGACAAGAAGGAAATAAAGAAGCTGGCAAATGGGTACGATTTCTTTGTAGCGCAGGCAAACATAATGCCGAAAGTTGCCACGTCCTTTGGTAGAGTTTTTGGCCCAAGGGGAAAGATGCCTAATCCTAAGTCTGGCGGAGTTGTGCCGCCAAATGCAAACCTAAAGCCGGTCTATGAAAAATTCCAGAGAACTGTAAGGGCAACAACAAAAAGCGCCCCGCTAATACAGTGCGGAATCGGCTCAGAAGACATGAGTGTAAATGAAATAACTGACAACGCTTTGACAGTTTATAACGCGGTGCTTCACGCTTTGCCGAACGAAAAGCATAACATAAAGGACATTTACATCAAATTAACAATGGGCAAGCCGGTAAAAGTCGGCGAGAAATTAGAAGTAACTAAAGAAACAAAGTAATTTTATTTCAATAAATTAATAAAAATTCAATCAAAAAATAATAAAATGGAACAAGCCACAAAGGTAAGTGCACCAAAGAGCTCACAGGTACACGCTCACGTTGCAGAATATAAGAAAGAAATTGTAGATGCGTTAGTTAAGATGATTAATGAATACCCCATTATCGGGGTAGTCAACATGGAAAATCTTCCCGCTCCGCAATTGCAGAAAATGCGGGCGCAATTAAGAGGAAAATTCTTCATAACCATGACCAAGAGAAGGCTGATAAAGCTTGCATTCGAGCAGACCAAATCAAATAAAAAAGGAATTGAGCAGCTGGAAAATAGCCTTGGTGGAATGCCAGCATTAATTTTCACAAAAGAAAATCCTTTCAAATTAAGCAGGACTTTGCAGAGAAACAAATCGCCTGCGCCGGCAAAGGCAGGGCAGACAGCGCCAAGGGATATTGTGGTCAACAAAGGACCGACGCCTTTTGCCCCGGGCCCGATTATAGGCGAGCTTGCCATGGTAGGCATCAAATCAGGAGTCGAGGGCGGGAAAGTCGCGGTAAAAGAAGACACCATTGTTGCAAGGGCAGGCGAGAAAATAAAGCCGAAAGTTGCTGAGATTTTGACAAGGCTGGGAGTTCAGCCAATGGAAGTCGGGCTGGATTTGGTTGCAGTGTATGAGAATGGCATAATTTACGGAAGAGAAATTTTATCAGTTGATGAAAAAGAATATTTGAGCAGACTGAACAATGCAGCAAGATGGGCATTCAATTTGGCAATTGAAGCTGGCTATGCAACAAAGAGCACTATACAGGTGCTGCTTGGAAAAGCCCACAATGACGCCAAAAATCTTGGAGTTTCACAGAACATACTTGAAAAGGGAATAATTGAATCACTGCTCGGAAAAGCAGACAGCCAGATGAAGAGTGTCAAGTCGACTGCTAATTTAGAGTAAGAACTTAGATAATTAATCATTGGAAAAAATTCGGTAACAAAATAATAATCATAAACGACGGAAACGACCTCTTTAAGTAAAATTTATTGAGGTGACCCGTTTGTTGATTGTTCAGTAGAACAAAAAAATCAAAATAACTAGGAGGTAAATAAAATGGAATACGTGTACGCAGCTATGTTGCTTCACAAAGCAGGACAGAAGGTAGATGAAGCGAATGTCAAAAAAGTGCTTGAATCAGCCCATGCAAAAGTGGATGAGGCAAGAATAAAGGCATTGGTGGCAGCTTTGGAAGGAGTCAATATAGACGAAGCTATAGAGAAAGCGGCAGTAGCTCAGGTAGCAGCAGCACCGGCAGCATCAGGGCATGAACAGAAACATGACTCAAAGGCAGACGCCGGAAAGAAAGCAGCTGAAGAGAAGAAATCAGAGGAAGCTGCAGCGGCCGGATTGGGCGCATTATTCGGGTAGGCACATTAATTTTTTTATTTTTAGTGTCTCCAATAATGAAAATGAATACTCAAATTCATGGCATCACAGCACAAAGAGCTAGCCGAAGAGCTGAACAGTCACAGGATAGAGATATCTAAATTAAGAAACACCCTTAATGAGATTAGCAAGGAAAAAGAGCTATGGTTCGGCAAGAAAGAAGCTCTGAATGCTAAGATAAAAGAGTCTATCCGGAAAATAAAGGACAATAAAGCAAAAAGAGATGCCCTGACTTCTGAAGTCAAGGATTTAAAGGCAAAAAGGGACTTGCTGAATAAAGAGCTTTCTTCCAAATCTTCCGAATTGGAGAGGCTAAAAAAAGAGAGAGCTGAATCTTCTAAATCACTTGATGTCAAAGGCTCCCCTTCCATGATAAGGAAGCAGATGGACAATCTGGAATTCAAGATAGAGACTGACACTGTTTCTTTTGAGAAAGAAAAAGAATTGATGAAGAAGATAAAGATATTAAGAAAAGATTATGATAAATTAAGCATTCTGCAGGAATCAAACAAAAGCGTGAGAGAATCCCTTGATGCTGTAAGAAAACTGAGGAAAGAATCAAACGATTTTCACAAATCAATACAAGAAAAGGCAAGGCAAAGCCAGGTGCTGCATGAAGAAATTCTGAAGAGTTCTGCAGAAATTGACAAGCTTAAAGCTGAAGAGGAAGATGCTTTCAAAAAATTCTCTGATTTCAGGAAGCAGTTTCACGAAGCTGGCTCCCAGCTTAATGGCAAGTTCAAATTAATGGATGAAGTTAAATCAAAGCTTGACAAGATACAGCTTGATAAAAGGGATATAAGAAAACGGGAAGAAGAATCGTTCTTGAAATCAAAAGAGGAAGAAGTCAACGAGAAGATAAGGAAAAAACAGAAGCTGACTACAGAAGATTTGCTTGTTTTCCAGCAGAAATTCGGGAAAGGATAGACGTTATTGAAAAGTCCTCAGCATGGCTTCCGGTTGCCATCATTTCGCATGTTAGTATAAATCATTATGATCTCAATTCCTGTGACATGTGAGCGAGTTCGCAACGAGCTCACTCGCAAGTCACGTAATTTCCTTAAGATATCTACGTGTTATCAGATAATGCTCACAAGTGCAGATGGCAACCTGCAACTTTTCAATAACGCCAAAGGATAGGAAGATTTATAAATTTTAGATCATAAAAGATTTTTATGGCCCGAAAATTTTTTCTATGTTTATTCCTGATTGTATTTTTAATAGGCTGTTCGCAAAAAAATATATCCACTCCCCAACAGTCGCAGAATCCGGATTCTGCGGTAAATAAATGCGACTTTGATAAATATCCTGCTAATGAGAATCAACAAAAAGTTGGGCTGCCGCTCCTGAATAAATTATGCTTTCTGGAAGACCCAATCCCTGATAAGCCGGTAAATCTTATCTATAAATTAAGATATGACCGGGGGTATGGGGAAGGATATCGGCCTGTTGAGACAGTGGCTGCAAACGCAACAATATACCTTCCACCGGAATTTTCGTTGGTGGACGGGAATTTAAATTGGAAGGGAAACTTAATTGAGAAAGAAGACAAAGAAATTAAACTGACTGTGAAATCAACAAAAGAAGGATATTTCCAAGTCGGGGGCTATATTTTTGTGCAAGATATTGGGGGAATAGGGGATGTTGTTTATCTGAACATAACGCAGGATAAATCCCAGTTCCTGAACCCGGATGAATGGCTTAGAAAAGAAGGGACAATGGATAATGCAGTTGGAACTCCGCAATCGGAAAGTAAATAGAACCAAAAAATAATAATTTTATTCTTTCTTAGAGAATTCAGTGTACTTGCAGGCGCCGCAGGTTGACCTGTTTGCGTGCTTTGCCATGAAAGTTCCCGAGCCGCATTTAGGGCAGGTCCTGTTCTTTCTTGTGAGTTTATCTCCTGCTTTCTCGTACAGGTTCCATCTGCCTTTCTTTGCGCCTTTTGACGCCTTTGATGCAGGCTTTTGTGCCGCTGGTTTTGCTGGTGCTGCCATTTTTAGTTTATAATTTTTATTTTTTCTCTTCTGCCTTTTTGTCTTTCTTAACTTTTAATTTCGGCTCGATGAACTGCTTTTTCTGCTCATCGGAATAAACGTAAGCGACAACGTCAGCCTTTTTTGCGCCGAAATGGTTGTAAACGTGCCTTATTACGAGAAGCTTCTCGTCTGATTTCAGGCTTGAGGCGAGGGCTGTGGCTACCTCTGCATACGAAGGAGTAGAACCATCAAATTCAAGATTTGCCTTGACCAGTGTCCTTGACAACAGAGGCTCCTCAGATTTTGAAACGTCTTTTACCTGCACTTTGCTCACCTTACCTTAATTGCGTACTCGCCTTTTGATTTAAGACCTATTTTCTCTGCTACTACCGATTTGCTGGCATCAATTATATTCAATCTGCCCTGCCAGTTCGTTGAAAACTGGTTTGTCTTGCACATAGGGCATTCTGGGCCTTCGACGAACATCTTGCATCTCTTGCATACTTTTTTTTTCATTTTAATTCACCGTTGAATTTAATTTTTAATTACTTCTTCTCCTTCTTTTCTTTTGGCTCCTTTTCTTTTCCTTCCTTTTCCTCTTTCTTCGGAGCTTTTGCTTCAGCTTCTTCTTTTATCCAGTCCAGCCTTCCAAGGCCCTGCTGCCTCATAGTCAGCCCCAATTTTGGGTTTAGGACATCTTTGAATGAAACTGCAATAATTCTTGACCGGCAAAGGTCTGCAACCTTTAAAACCCGCTTGGTTTCTTTCCCGGTAAGCGTCTTGTCCTTGCTGAAGCTCACGAAATCATCCATTGTCTGCGAAATGTGAATCATGCCGTCAATCGGGCCTATGTTGATGAAAGCGCCGAATTCCGCTATGTCCTTGATTTTACCGACAACGACTTCCTGCATTTCGGGCCTGAAAGTCAAAAGCTCGAACGATACATCGTAGTAGGATGCGCCGTCTCCCGGGATTATAATCCCTTCTCCTATGTCTTTCATCCCGGATACATCTATGACAATGCCCAAATCCTTTGAAATAAAACCGCTGTACTTAGTCTTGATTCTCTTAATTACGGCCTCTTCCAACGGCAAATCAAATAGGTTAGGAGGCACTCTGATGTGGTCTTTTAATTCTACCTTATAGAACATTTTTTTTAACCCTTATTTTTAGGTGGCTTCAACCAGCCACTATGACCCTTAGGATACGGGTATTATTTATAAAGCTTTCTTTCGTTCAGAATAAGATATTTCTTCTTTCTTAATGCTATCAAAGAAACTCTTTTTTTGACCAGTTCCCGTTTCAGCTGCATGTCCTGCGTTGCAACAAAATCATCTTCATTCACATTATCTAAAATTAAAGAGTCTACGTCTTTCTTTTTTGATTTGATTATATTAATATTTTTCAATTTGATTAATTTTAGCGCAAATTCCGCCGCTTTTTTGTCCTTTCCGCTTGAATTTGAGTCATTCATTATGCCCCTCAACTCATTAATTGTCTCTTCAAAAATGTATAATTTGTAATTGAAGCTGCAAATCCTGTCAAATTCCGAGAAAATATCCACCCTAAACTGCCAGGGTATCATCAAAAAATTTGTATCCAAAATTATTTTGTTCATTTTAAATTAAGTTTGAACTGATTCATATAAATATTTCTATAATGTATTAAATTAAATTTTTATTTTCTATAAACTAAATTCTTCAGGGAGGGAATTTTTTTGACAATTGTGAGCATGCTCCATTATATTCCACACGCAGGTACCTGCTGTACCAAATGCCATTCAGTTGCCCTCCGCCCACCTTTAACAGAATTACAATCAAATGCAGCCGGCATATTAGAAAATTATTTAAACATACTATAAAAGAGATTAGTTATGCAGAAAAGAGGCGGTTTAAGTTCTGAAGTTCTTGTGTATTGGCTCCTGATTGCGATAGTCGGCATAGTGGCTGTAATTGGAATTAATTATATCTCATCACAAAAAAGTGCGGATAAGAATGGCGCAGCCGGCACTGCCCTAAACAAAGGCGCAACAACTGTGTTGAAATCCTCTGACGGCTCTGTCTTAATTATAGTCCCGGCAGGCGCGGCAACGAGCACAAAAGAGATATCAATTAAAAGTGTGGAAAATCCTATGATTGATTCCAAAAATCGCGCGAGCGAGATATACCAGTTTGGGCCAGCCGGCACAACATTCAGCAGCCCCGTAGAAATCAGGATTAAATATGACCCGAAAATTGTTGGAGACTGCCCAAGCTTAATCAATTTCTACCATTACAACGAGGACGGAACTCTGAAAGAATACGCTGCGTCAAAAAATATCTACTGCAGCAGCCATATCGCCGCATTTGACATTGACAGCTTTAGCTTTGGATACGCTGCCAGGGCTGATTTGAGGGATGAAGAAAATTTGAGTTAGGTTCAGCATAATAATAAAAAAGGAAAGCTACATGAAAAGTAATAGGTGCCAGGCAAGTTTATCATTATTTTTACTTTTTTTTTCTATAGCTTTAATTTTAACTGCCAATTTAGTGGCAGGTGCAGGTTGTAATTATTTTACTGGAAAAGGTACAACTAAACAAAGCGTTGTAAAAAATGCTATGAACGCAGTACTGCCTCGTTGGACAGGCTCCACTGATGTAGATGGATTTAAGATGGACGTGGTGGCATATCTCAATTCAAATGGGCAAGTAGCGGCAAGAGGCTGGAATGGAAATTGCAATCCGTCGCCAAATAATCTGGCTATACAAACAGGTATGGTGAATGGAGTTATGATGGGCGAGATGTACGAAATTGCCCGCGATAATGCAGGATGCAGAGATGAGCCAAATCCAAATTTAGGGCAATCTACCCCCTGCCGGCCTCTTGATGGTTATGTCGGACCGTGGAGTTACATGAGTACTGGAATAAAACCTGCCGGTACGGGCGGGGGAGGAACAGGCACCGGCAGGGGCCTTACCTTTTTTGGACAGACAAAATATTTAGTTTTCGTTTCCTACTTTGATGCACTGCGCGCTTCGGACAGTACACTGGACAGCGACTTTGCTTACCTGACATCAAAGGGCATTGGCGGCATAAGAATTTTTCCCAACTGGTGGAAAGGATTTGATTATAACAATGTGCCCGGCGACACGCTTATGGACAGCAGCGGAAATCTGAGAGCTGCGCAACTTTCAGAACTAAAGAACGTGCTCAACAAGGCACAGGCAAGGGGGCTTGTTGTTGACGTTTCGTTCGCCAAGGAAACGGCAGGCCTGGAAAATAATTTCGCCGCTTACAAAAGTGGAACAGAAGCAGCTACCCGCGAGCTTACGAGTTACAGGAATGTTTTGTTTGACCTTCAGAATGAATATGACCTTGCTGGGCGCGGGACCTATTTGACAGTCAGCCAGGTTAAGTCACTCCGCGATGCCGTCAAAACAATAGACCCAAGCAGAATTGTCACAGCGTCAACTACAGATACGACCGGCGAAACCGGCACGATAAACGCTGCAAACCAGGAAAGTTTGGATGTTATTGCATATCACGAATCACGTGTGAGCAACTGGTATTCCAGAACAAGCAGCGTTGTCAATACGCTTGTTGCATCAGGCAAGCCAGTATATCTCCAGGAACCCGAGAGATGGGTTGGCAACAACGGCCTGACTGGCCAGAATTTTATAACAGCAGCCACACAGGCAAAGTCAGCAGGCGCAGCTGCATGGACATTCCACACAGAATCAGGCTTTGATTTGAGAAGCAACAGCCTGCAGTCGCAATTAAGCAGCGCCGAAAGAAACTTCCTTGATTCATTGAGCGGCGCGCTTTCCTCAACAACATGGGGCGTCGGTGGTTCTCCAATAATCCCCCCTGCACCTAATCCTACACCAGGTGGTGGCAGTGATGGAAGCTGCGGCCAGGGACCTTACTTTAACAAGCTTGGAGGTTTTGACTATAATAAATTCATGAACTGCGCCGTGCAGACTCCAAAATATAAAGCAGGAAGAGTTTTCTCAAATTTTGCATCTCCAAAATTAACATCCGATGTGATAAGCGGATTAAATACTGCAGGACTTAGTGCAACACAAGTCAGCGGCAGCAAGGATGTTATTGATTTCGATGTTGAATACGAGCCAGGAAAAAAAGTTAGAAGAATTGATGTTATAATGGCAGTTGATGATAATTCCGGAGTCGGTGCAGAATGGCAATGGCTGCCAGTTTCTGGCGATAACCACCCGGCAAATCCTACGCCTGGACCATCTGATTGCAATGCCCCAACTGGCACTTTGCCACAAATTGATTCATTAAGCCCAACAACATTAGGAAGCGGAATAGTTTTGACAATAAGCGGAAAATTCTTGACCCACACCATACAGTTTTACGGGGACAATGGAAGGAATTCCTATATTGGGGCAGTAAATTCTGATTGCAGCATAGCAACGATAAGGGTTCCAAGTGATTTGCCAAGCGGAACCTATAATGTAAAAATCTACAAGGCAAGGGATAAAATTTCAAATGGAAAGACAATTACAATAAGTGGTTCTGGAATCAGTGCTGTTAATCCGACTGCCAGTTATCCGAGTTGCGTGGAACAAATGGCCGATCCCCGTTCTTATATAAGCGCAAGAGCAAAAGAGGATGTGGGTATTTTCACTGTATGCAGGGAAGCTGTATGGTCGATAAGAAACACCAGAACTGCATTGAGTTGCTCTTCGGATTTCACTTATCAAGGAGTTCCTGCTGCTACCTACAAGAGCTGGGTGGAAAATGAATACAAAGCTTTGGATGATGCATGCGCAGGAGTGTGCCATCCAGGGGTTGACTGTGAAAGACAGCCGGCTTCTGTTGATAAAGATAAAATTATTCTAGCACTTGATAATTATCTGAAAACTTGCGTCCGTTCCAAGGGTATTAGCTGCATTTGTAATCCAAATCCTTCTGACCCGATATGCGGGCCATTTGTCCCATTGATGGGTAGGCCAACTAAGGGTCCAACCACAATAAATCCAGTTACTCCTTCAAAAGTCTGGAGCCCAAAATTAACAAACAATGGCTGGTTCCCGCAAATATCTCCTGATGGGAGATATGTGACCTATGGATTTGGAGAGAGTTGGGTTGTGGACTTGCAAACAGGGCAGGAAAGAAGCTTTTCTCAAGCAACTGGGCAGAGCTTTGGCGGACAATGGATAAAGCCTGATACGCTCACATTCTTGAATTTTGTTTCCCAAAGAGAGAATACTGCAGATAGGTACGAAGTGAAAGTTGGAGAATGGATAGCAAGAAAAACAAATGATGACCCGGCATTAGTTGCCGGCAACACTTTCGTAGCCGCAGACAACCATTGGGCAAGCTGGATTGCAGACACGCGCAATAATAATTTTAGAATAGCTTATGACAATTCAATTCTTGCCACAAATATGTATGGAGTAGCAATAGGCAATGACAATTGGCTCGCTTTTGCAGCAGACAATGAGCATTCTGCTCTTAAAGTTTGGCATAATGGAGCTGTGACTGCAACATATACCCCACAGGTTCCTCTTCAACAATGGGCAATTAATAAAGGATATGTAATTTATGGGGGCTATGGGCCGGTTCATGGAATTAATCCTCAAGGGCAGGATATTGATTTAACGGTTGCGCCATGGCGCTGGGAAGGCGTAGGGGGGATAATATTTGTTGAGGACAGCCCATGGGTTTTTACTTCTTCATGGGATGATACAAACAAAAAAGGATATGTTTTCATAAGGCCATGGGGAGAAAAAGCAGCCATTACGGTAGAAGCGGAGGCAGCTGGATTGGATGTTAAATATGCTGATGGAAAGTTTATAATTGCGGC
>DATDYS010000033.1:0-13154 GCA_035288925.1 Candidatus Nanoarchaeia archaeon | reverse complement strand
TCAAAGAATTTAGCATCATCAAAATACCTTTGCGCCAAGTCTAGTAAATCTTCAGCTTGTTTTCTGTGTGCTTCAACAATTTTGACTTTTTTCAAAGCGAGAGAAGTAAGGGAGAAATATTTTGCGAGCTTGTCTTCGATTGCAGGGTTCATTTTCAAGAAAATAAATATAATAAAAGAAAAAAATAAAATCAAAGGTGCTTTCGCAGTTCTTTGCCTTTCTCAATTCCTATGTCAAGCATCTTGTCTATGTCTTCTGCTGACAATGGCATGTCTCCGCCTTTCTGCATTGCGCACAAGGTTCCGTTTTCAATCGAGGAAACTGTAAGCCTTGCATCGACTACCTTCTCCTCTTCTGTGTCAGGGTCAACGATGAACTTGTTGCCTATCTTTATCACGGTAACTGCAATCGGAGTTTTTTCCAGCTGAAGCTTATTGTCGGTCTTGTTTTTGTAATCAACTTTCACGCCGTTAAATGCAGGGAACCTTGTGTTCTTCAAAGCCGCAAGCGCAGCCAGCGAAGAGGCATCAAATAAATTGCCTGCATCATTTATCGGGCAGATGTCAATTACAACCATCCAGATTTTTTCACCCGGAGTGATGCACAGTTTCTTGAAATCAAGCGCTTTGCTCTCCCTTATTCCGCGGTCAACAACTCTTGCGAGCTCGATCGCCTGTATTTGCGGAGGGCCAGGCTCAAATTCCGGGTTTGACATGGGCAGCAATTCTGCTCCCACTATAATCGTTCCTTCATCTGGCGTGTCGGGGTATGGCTCGCCTACTTCCAATTTGACGCCGACCATTATATCAGTCTCGCCAATCTTGACTCTTGCAGAGCCCTCTGCGGTCTTCACGACTCCAAGTTCTACTGTAATTGGCTGCCTGTATTCTGTCAGTTTCCTGCCGTCTAATCTCGTATTTGCCTCAAGCAAACTTATGATATGGCTTCTCAATTCTTTGTACATTTTAATCCTCAACTCCTTTATATTTATCTTTCAAAGCTTTTTTCTGGACTTCGTAAATGTCCATCAAAACTTTTTTGCTCATCCCTATCAGCTTCATCAATTCTTCTTTTGTTACCTCGCCGTCCATCTGCAGCAGGCTGATTTTGCCTGAGTTTGGAAGCATTGCAATGGGTATGTCCGCAACTCCGGCATCCGGATAGCTTTCTTCGGAATAATCCAGGTCAACAACAAGCTTGTCGTCAACTTTTCCGAATGACACTGCGCTTACCAGGTCTTTCATGTCCAATCCTGCGTCCGCAAGAGCCATTGATGCTGCGCAAATTCCTGCGCATCTCGAGCCAGCTTCTGTCTGTGGCAGCTCAATAAAAACGTCCACAACTGAATTTGGATAGTCCTCCAGATTCAAAACCGGCAATAGCGCTTTTTGCGTCACAAGAGAAATTTCCTTTGACCTTCGCGAGCCTCCGGGCCTTACTCTCTCGCCTGAGCTTGAGAATGGCATCATGTTGTAGCTGCATCTTAAAATTCCAGTCTGAGGGTCCTGCATAAACTTCGGATGAAGATTTCTGGGACCGTAAACTGCCGCATAAGCCCATGTATTGCCTATTTTGAACATTGCGCTTCCATCGGCTCTTGGTATAACTCCGACTTTTGCTTCAATCTTTCTCATTTCATCAAATTTTCTTCCGTCAATTCTTTGTTTGTAAGTCATTTTATTCACCTTAATCCTGATGGATCTTTTTGGATGGCATATTCTGCTCCAAAAACCCTTTAATCTTGTCTGTCAGCCCGCTTGTGTGGCTTTCGGCCGATATTTTCCTTATCGCCTGAATTGCAAGCATCTCATTCATCGGCTCGCCGTCAATCCAAATAAGCCCGTTCTGGCCGACTATGATATTGCATCTGGTTGCATCCTTTATCATAACAACCATTGAGCCCTGCTTTCCGATTATTCTCGGGACCTTGTTCGCGTCGACTTCGATTATTCTCCCGCCCTTCAATTTCCTTAATCCGGGCCCTTTCATTGTCACGTCAATTAATTTCTGGCTTGTTACATTCACAATCTGGCATACGATATGGTCTCCCAAATCATAATACTGCGTGAGGTTTGCGCCCCTCTGTATAAATTCAGAGGTTGCGTCTTTCATCGACAGCATTGCCGAGTATGCGGAATTTGTATCAAGGCGCCAGCCGTTAAATCCGACGTCGATAACTTTGCATATTATTGTGTCATTTGTTCTTGGCATGTACCTTCCTGACAGAGGAAGCAATTTTACTGTCCTTCCGTCCATCATCACAAGCCCAAGCCTGTTTGCAACTATTTTTTCCCCATCCCTGTAGGTTCCCGCGCCCGGCAGCACGTCCATTCCGACTGCAAGCACTTCACCTGGAACTGATATTTCCTTATCCTTAACTTTTATTTCTGACATTTTTTATCACTCCATATTTTTAAATTTGATTTTTTAATCAATTTATTTTAATATTTTTTTATTTTGTAATTATTTTTTAAAATTTAATTTTCTCTTTCATTTTATTGCGCTCTTCCGCTGATAATGATTCAAAATGGCCCAGCATTGAAAGCACTTTCATTTCAGGCGCGATAGTCGCAAAAAGAATTTTCTCGTGGGCAAGTGGCAGTTTTTCATCGTCTGCAATTTTGACCATGCTCAACAGGCTCTTGGATTCAATTATTTCCGCAATTCCGATTTTCTGCTGGAAGCTTTCAAATCTTTTCCCGATTTCTTTTTGGCTTAGGTTCATTTTTTAATTTGATTTTTGTTACTTTATTTTCAAAACTTTAATCTCAAGATTTCCGTGGCAGATTTTATTCAATTTATCATACAAGTCGCTTTCCATCCCGCCGGGAATCTCGACTGCAGCAACCCAGTTGCCGTTTGACTGCCACTCTTCCCTTAAAATCGTGCTGAACATTTTGATGATTGAGTAGCACTTTGGCGCAAACTCAGGGGTGATTTTGATTGCAAGTTCCTTGACTTCAAACTTTATAGGAAGAATCGGCCTTAAAACCTTAAGCGCATCCTGAACCTGCTGCTGCACCGGCTTAAACTCATCGACATGAAATCTTGCCTCGACAAAAGCATTTTCAATCCTCTGCGGAGGATGGGGCATATGTGTTTTTGGGTCAACTCCGTTCCTGTGAATTATTGCTACAATCTGTTTTCTTTTCTCTTCCCGTAAATTTTCGCGATATTCCTGCGTTAATTGAATTTCTCCTTTGTGTATAATCTGGCTGGCAACTTCGCCGACATCATTTGTCCCAAAAATCTGCTTTATCGCGTGCTCTGACGCAACCAAGCCTTTATGGGCATCGGAGAATATCTGCATAGCTGCAAGAACATCGTGCATGTCCACGGTCTTGCCTTCTTTAATGGCAAGCGCGCCTGCGCAGTCGACAAGAATCTCAAAATTGCTTCCTTCGGCTTTCAACTTTGCAATGACTGCCTTATCTACATTGACCATTTTATTCACTTATTTCTTTGCAGGCTTTTTATCTTCCTTTAAATCTCCTGATAATTTTTCTAACCTCAATTTTGGAACTCTCCTGAATTTCTTCTCTACGATTGTTATATAAGCCGCATCAATCCTCTCGACGTTGTAATTTTCCCCCAAAACTTTTTTCAGTGATTTTAATGAAAGCTTCAATCCTTCTTCTATTGTTAAATCGGATTTGTATTCGCTGTGCAGAATTTCCTCGACTTCAACTTCCCCTTCTCCGATTGCAGTTGCCTTGTACTGGAAATATATCCCGATTGGGTCTGTCTCGAATAATTTTGGAGTTGATTCGTCAATTCCCGCGACAAGTATGGATACTCCAAACGGCCTTAATCCGCCGCTCTGCGTGCATATTTGCTTTAAATCGCAGATGTCCTTTACAATTGTCAAAGTGTCAATCTCAGAATCATAGGTAACTCTGTTCTGCTGCGCCTTTAGCTGCGCCCTGTCAATCAAAACTCTTGCATCGCTCAAAATTCCGGATGCCGCCGCTCCGATATTCTCGTCAATCTGCCAGATTTTTTCCACCGATTCCGGCACCATGAGCGAGTCGACAACCCTCTTGTCCGCGACAAGCAGAACTCCGTCGGAGCATACCATTCCGATTGCTGTCGATCCCTGCCTTACCGTTTTCTTTGCGTATTCGACCTGCAGTAATCTGCCGTCGGGACTGAACATTGTGATTGCCCTGTCATAACCCATCATCTGATGCTGCATTGGTTGCATTTAATTCACCTCATGAATTTGTTTATAATTTTGATTTTTATGGTTTATTTTGTTTTTATTCTGTGATTTTTTAAATTTTTATTCAGGGGAACATGGCTTGTTGCTCTCAACCAATTTCAGATGGTTCCCACACCTTATCTCTGTCGTTCATTTATAAAGCACGACGTTATTTCTTTTATTTACTTCTTCAAATAATTATTTTCCGCTTTCTTCAAAATTCCCGAAACGCCCAGGCTTCGGATTATTGCGTCCTTGCCGCCTATTTTTTTGGCAAAAACCAAAGATGCCTTGACGTCATCAACGTGCTTGTGGCCTACTTTTATTATTCCGCGCTGCCTTTCAGCGTCCCACTTGTTGTTAAGAGCGACGATTCCTGCCTTTGCAGTTCCGCGCTGCCCTAAAAACTGCAGTGAAGACTGCAATATTGCGCCTGAAACAGCGTCAGCATCGCTGATTTTTTCCTTTGAAATGACTTCGAACACCAAGTAGCGCTTCTTTTCCCTTAAGCTTGGCAAAATAGGCTTTAGCTTCGTGTGAACCATCTCATTAACTGAGAAGAAAATTAGTAACCGCGTTCTTCTCTCCCTGTTATAGGTTAGGATTATTTTATACTATTTAAAGGTTGCGAAAGTATTTTTAGAATTCCAACCAGAGCTATCTTTTCATTATCACAACTAATTCATTCTTTTTCTCTTCCATCATCTCTTCAGAATCAGCTTCCAAATTTAGCCTCAGCAAAGGCTCTGTATTCGAAGGCCTTACATTGAAATGCCAGTCATTGAAATCAACCGAAACCCCGTCTAATCTTGATATTGACTTTGGGTTTTGTTTTTTATACATTGATTCAATTTCGTTCATCTTGGCATCTTTATCATTTACTTCCACATTTGTTTCTTCCAGTGTATGGTACTTTCTGAACTCATCAAGCAATTTTGACAGCGGCTTATTTTCTTTTGATACGATCTCAGCAACAATTAAACTCGTGATTATGCCGGAATCTGCCCGGTAGTTGTCTATGTAATAATAGTGCGCGGAATGCTCGCACGCGAATACTGCTTTTGTCTGCCGCATTGTATCTTTTATGAAAGAATGCCCTACTCTTTCTATTATTGGTGTTCCGCCATATTTGATAATTGTTTCAGGCACGATTTTGCTGCACACCACATTATGAATAATTTTTGCGCCTTTCTTTTTGGATAAAATATTTTTTACAATTAAAGATGAAATCAAAGAGCTGTTTATCACGCTTCCATTCTCATCAACGAAAAATATCCTATCAGCATCCCCATCAAAAGCCATCCCGAAATCGCATTTATTTTTTCGTACGGTTTTTTGCAATTCAACCAAATTTTCAGATTTTGACGGGTCAGCCAGGTGGTTCGGAAAATTTCCGTCAAGCTTGAAATATAACGGGGTTATTTTTGCGGGCAATCCCCTGTAAGCCAATGGAATTACTTTTCCAGCCATCCCATTTCCCGCATCGACGGCAATTTTTAGCTTTCTTAATTTTTTAACATCAATGAATTTGCGGACGTGCTTAACATAATCTTTAAGAACCTCTTTCTTGATTATTTTTCCCTTCTTGTTTATTTTTGATTTCAAATATTCTTCATTTTCAACAATTTTTTTAATTGCCTGTATTCCTGTGTTCTCATTTATTGGAATGGCATTTTCCCTGCATAATTTTACTCCGTTATACTGCGGGGGATTGTGAGAAGCCGTGAACATCGCTCCTGGCTTGTCAAGAAATCCGGATGCAAAATAAACTGCATCGGTGCAGACTTCTCCTATAAATATTGCATTTGCACCTTGTTCGGTTATCCCTTTCATCAATGCCTTGCTTAATTTTGGTGAAGAAATTCGCATATCAGAGCCGACAATGATATTTTTTGCTTTCAGAAAATAAGCGAATGCCCTGCCTATCTTGTAGACTATCTCTTCATTAAGAGTTTCAGGATACACTCCTCTTATATCATAGGCCTTGAATATTTCAGACATCACAATCAGAATTTATCCATTATCAATTAATATTTAAATGTTTGTGGATGTTTTTTGTTTTGAATAAATTTAAAAATAAGGTAAATCTTCTTAGGTTATGCCCAGACCATATGAACAAGGATTAAATGTTTTACTAAGAGACCATACTCTCGCTGATTTAGTCATGGTTAATATACTATCAAGACTGCAACCCCATACATCATCTGCGATTTTAAGACATTTAAGATCTAAAGTATTGGTACCTGAAGATAGAGTTCTCACGTATGTACCGCCAGAAGAGGTAAGCCATACTCGCTTCGACGCAAATGGAAAGATATTCTCGCCAAGAGAAGAAAAAATACCAAAAATTCCTTCACCTGGTCTTGTATATATTGTAATAGACCACGCTTTGGATACCGGAAAAACTCTGCAACGAGCGGTGGCACGTCTGGTTGACCAGGGTGCTGATCTTGATAAAATCTGGTATTTTGGTTGGTTAGTGGACTATGGATGCGAATTTGTATTAGAAAAAGCTGAGCCACTCATTGCTCATTTAAAGCCAATAAACTCAGGTTAATTTCACTCCATCTCTTCATCTCTCTCTTCCATCGGCACAACGCCTTTCCACTGCTTCTCAGCCAATTTATACCTTTCAATTGTTCCGATGTCAAACCACTGGCCTGCAAAAGGAAATCCCCTTAATCTTCCGAGTTTTGCGAGCTTTGGAAAGACATCTTTCTCCAGCATTGAAAATCCATTAGGAATCATGTCAATAACTTCCGGCTCCATTATATAGAATCCTGCGTTAATCAAGTTTGAAGGAGCTTCCTCTTTTTTTGGCTTCTCAACGAATTCTATTATTCTTGAGCCGTCAAGGCGTGCAACTCCATAATGGGATGGGTCCTCAACCGTAGTTAAAGCGATTGTTGCCAAGGCGTCTTTTCTTTTGTGGAGCCTGAACATCCTAGGAATATTGATATTTTTTAATTCATCTCCGTTTGAAACTATAAAGCTGCCTTTCAGGTATTTTTTTGCCAATTTTAGCGGGCCTGCCGTGCCAAGCGGCTCATCCTCTTCAATATAGGCAATGTTCACTCCGAAATTGCTTCCGTCTCCAAAATAATCTTTTATCTTGTCTTTAAGGTGGCCGACGCATAAAATAATGTCTCTTATCCCATATTTTTTCAATAAATCAAAGATATGCTCAGTCACAGCTTTTTTATGGACTTCAAGAAGCGCTTTTGGAGTTTTGTCTGTCAGCGGCTTTAATCTTGTGCCTTTCCCCCCGACAAGAAGAACCGCTTTTCTTGGAATGTTTGTGCCCAAAGACTCTGATAAAAGGTTCTCAATCTCCTGCGAGCGGTTTTTAATGCCGAGGCCGTCTACTCTTTTGTCTATCTGGCATATCAAATTTTTATCAAGAGTTATAGTAATGCGTTCTTTCATTTTCAATAATTTTTAATCCTAACCCCGCGAATTTCAAATACTCTAAACTTTCCCTATTTATAAACCTTTTGTTTTTTGTATGATAAAGTATGATAAAATAGAAAACTTTAAATATCCCTTGGAGTTATCCCCAAAAGGGGATTATGGACAGAAACTTAGCGTTGGATTTTGTGAGGGCTACAGAAGCTGCAGCTATAAGCTCCTCTTTCTGGGTTGGCAAGGGAAATGAAAAACAGGCCGACCAGGCTGCAGTCGAGGCTATGCGAAAAGCCTTCAGCGTCATCGATATGGACGGCACAATTGTGATTGGCGAAGGCGAGCGGGACGAGGCGCCGATGCTTTACATTGGCGAAAAAGTCGGTTCCGGCAAAGGAATAAAGCTGGATATTGCCATTGACCCATTGGAGGGAACTACTATTACTGCAAGGGGCGACCCGAATGCTATGTCTGTTTTTGCGGCGGCCCCCCACGGCGGATTATTGAATGCTCCCGACACTTACATGGACAAAATTGCCGTAGGCCCAAGGTGCGTCGGCGCAATAGATCTTGATGCTTCTGTTGAAAAAAATATTCAGGCTGTTGCTGAAAAATTGGAGAAGGACATTCCTGAAGTCACTGTAATGATACTTGACAGGGACAGGCATAAAGAGCTGATTGAAAAGGTAAGAAAATGCGGCTGCCGGATAAGATTGATAAGAGACGGTGATATTGCAGGAGCTTTGGCACCGGCAATTCGGGAGTCGGGAGTTGATTTATTGGTTGGAAGCGGCGGAGCCCCGGAGGGAGTTATCGCAGCAGTCGCTCTCAAATGCTTTGGCGGTGAAATACAGGGCAGATTAAAATTCAGGAACGAGAATGAAAAAGAAAGGGCAAAGAAAATGGGGATGAAAGATATAAACCAAAAATTAATGATGCACGATTTGGTAAAAAGCGACGAGGCAATGTTTGCAGCAACAGGGGTTACTGACGGAGCAATTTTGAAAGGGGTCAGATTCACCAGCCATGGGGCTGTAACCCATTCAATCGTAATGCGGGCAAAAACAAAAACAATAAGATTTATAGAAGCGCACCACCATTTCGAGCATTTTCCCGATTATTAATATTAGATTCAAAAATAAAAATAAAGGTGAAAAAATGACGCATCACACACATTTAACAGAAAAGGACGTAAACGTGCCGGCGGACGTGCCGGAATCGATGAGAAAAGAGTACGTAAAAAATTATTTAAAAATGACGCACAGCAGCGGCAATTTGATGCTGTTTGCCGGCGACCAAAAGATTGAGCATCTAAATGATGATTTCTACGGCAAAATAAAAGTTGCCGACAGGGAAGTTCAGATTCCAATTGATGATGCCGACCCGGAGCACTTGTTCAGGATTGCAAGCAAGGCAAAGATTGGGGTTTTTGCAACACAGCTTGGCTTAATTGCGAAATACGGCCCAAGCTATAAGGATGTGCCTTATCTGGTAAAATTAAATTCTAAATCTCACTTGGTAAAAACATCCCAAAAAGATCCTTTGAGCTCAGGAATGCTATCGGTGGAAGATGTTGTAAAATTCAAGCACGATTCAGGGCTGAACGTAGTTGGCGTTGGCTACACAGTTTATGCGGGCAGCGAATTTGAGAATGACATGATATCGGACGCCGCAAGGGCTGCATTTAAGGCGCACCAGCACGGCTTGCTTGCGGTATTCTGGATGTACCCCCGGGGAAAAGCCGTTTTGGACGAGAAAGACCCCCATTTAATTGCAGGCGCTGCGGGAATGGGTGCATGCCTTGGGGCAGATTTTGTAAAAGTAAACTATCCAAAGCCGAAAGAGGGAAAATCAGCAGAGGATTTCAGGGAAGCGATATCTGCAGCCGGAAAGAGAACTGGGGTCATTACAGCAGGCGGCTCTTCAAAAGGAGTAAAGGAATTTTTGCAGGAAACCTGGGACCAGATAAACATAAGCGGATGCAGGGGGAATGCGACAGGAAGGAATATTCACCAAAAGCCATTGGATGAGGCAGTAAGGCTGGCAAACGCTATTTCTGCAATAACCATAGACGGAAAAAGTGTTGACGAAGCGATGAAAGTTTATGGTGGGTGACTGGAGGAGTTAACTATGGCTATAAAAGTAGGAATAAACGGCTATGGGACTATCGGCAAAAGAGTTGCTGACGCAGTTGCATCGCAGAAAGACATGAAACTGGTTGGAGTAACGGCACATTCTTACAGTTTCAACACGGAAGTTGCAAAGAAAAAAGGATACAAACTATTTGCCGCCGGCGAAGATAACGATTTAAAAGTAAACGGAATCATCCCTGACGGCAGCTTAAAAAATCTTCTTGAAGAAGTGGACATAATTGTTGATGCTACGCCAAAAAAAATTGCCCAGGACAACCTGGAAAAATTATACAGGCCAAATAAAATAAAAGGAATTGTGCAGGGCGGGGAAAAGCATCAGGTTACTGGGGTTTCTTTTGTCGCGCAGTGCAATTACGATGAGGCGTTGAATAAAGATGCTGTAAGGGTCGTGAGCTGCAATACAACCGGATTGTGCAGGACTTTGGACGCCGTAAATAAGAATTATGGGATCACAAGCGTGTATGCAACAATGGTAAGGAGGGGCGCTGACCCCGGCGACATTCATCACGGCCCTATAAATGCGATAGTCCCGGTTTTGGAAATGCCGAGCCATCATGGGCCGGATGCGCGGAGTGTTCTTCACAATATGGAGATATTCACAACCGCGCTGAGCGTTCCGTCAACCTTAATGCATTTGCACACGGTAATTGCCGATGTCAGGAAAAAAGTAAATGTTGATGAAGTTGTTGAAATGTTCAGGAACACGACGCGGGTCAGGATTGTCAGAAACGCGGAGCACCTGCGCTCGACAGCGGAAATAATGGAATTTGCGAGAGACATGGGAAGGCTGAGGGGAGACATGCCCGAAATCTGCGTCTGGAAGGAAGCAATCGGCATAACTTCCAATTCACACAACAAACTGCTTTACATGCAGGCCGTTCATCAGGAATCTGATGTCATTCCGGAAAATATTGACTGCATACGCGCAATGATGGGATTTAAAGACGGATTAAAATCAATTAAAATGACAAATGAAACATTTGGAATAAAATAAACTAAACTGAAGGTGTTGCCTATGATTATTGGAGTGCTAAAAGAAACTAAAGACAAGGAAAATAGGGTTGCGTTGACGCCAATCGGGGCAAAGCAATTAGCTTCAAGCGGGCACAAAGTTTTGGTTGAGAAAAATGCCGGGCTCGGAAGCGGCTTTTCCGACGAGGAATATGCAAAAAACGGCGCTGCGATTGTTGATGCCGCAAAAGCATGGAGTGCAGAACTTGTTGTTAAGGTCAAGGAGCCGTTGGAATCAGAATACCAGTTCCTGAGGGAAAACCAGATTTTATTTACTTACCTGCATTTGGCCGGTGTGACCAGAACCTTGACTGATGCTTTGCTGGATAAAAAAACAACAGGAATTGCCTATGAGACTGTTGAAGACAGCTACCACAGGCTGCCTTTGCTTGCGCCGATGAGCGCTGTTGCCGGAAACATGGCAACACAGGTTGGGGCTTACTATCTTGCAATGTTTAATGGCGGAAAAGGGATGATGCTCGGCGAGGTTTTAGGGCACTTCTATGGAAAAGTTGTAATTATCGGCGATGGCGTGGTTGGAAGGCACGCTGCAAAAACAGCTTACGGGATGGGCTCTGATGTTTATCTTTTTGGAAGGCACGAAGAAAGAATGGACTTGCTGAGAGACGCAATCGGAAGAAGATCGCACATAATGACTTCAACTCCTGAAAATATTTCAGAACATGTAAAGGATGCTGATTTAGTTGTTGGCGCTGTTCTTGTTACGGGTGCAAAAGCTCCCTGGGTTGTCACCGAATCAATGGTCAGGACGATGCAGCCGGGCTCTGTGATTGTTGACGTGAGCATCGACCAGGGAGGATGCATTGAAACATCACATCCGACAAAACATTCTGATCCGGTTTTTACCAAGCACGGCGTAACACATTATTGCGTAACGAACATGCCGGGCGCTTACCCAAGGACATCGACAATTGCGCTTACAAATGCCACGCTGCCCTATCTTATAAAGCTTGCAAACAGCGGATTTGAAAAAGCAATGAAGGAAGATGCCGGCTTTGCAAAAGGGGTAAACACCTATAAGGGGCATATAACCTACAAGCCAGTTGAAGACGCTTTGAAAATGAATAAGTTTAAGGAACTGAAAGAAATGATTTGAATTTTCACTTGCGGTGTTTTTTAAATTTTTAGTGTCTTAGCCAATATTCAACGGCAGCTTCACTCAAGGCCAATGGCTTATGAGGGCAATGGTATTCTTCCAATTTTAATAATGCAGCGTCTAATTCGCCTTGATTATATTTTGATCGCAGGCCATGTTCGGTGCCCAAAGCAGAAAATATTCTAACGGCGTGCCTAAAAACTTTAAGAGATGGCTTGTCAATAATTGGTTCGTGCTTCTCATGCAGCTCAGCGGTCTCGATGATTAGTCGATGCAGCAATGTATCCAAGTTTGTAATTTGCCTTTCCATCCTTTCCACTTGATTAGCTGAATTGCTCAACTTTTCCCCTCAAATCAAATGTCGTGAAATCATTTATTTTTACTTTGATATCATCTCCAAGCCTGAAATTTCCTTTAACAATTACTGGCTTGTAAAAATCATTCCTTCCAATCCAGGAATTGTCTTTACCGGCATCGTCTATTAAAATCTTTCCTTCCCAATTCAGCCATTTTTTATTATTTTCATAAGCAATTTTTCTGAACACGTCCGTCATTAGTTTTGACCTTCTTTTTAATTCATTTGTTGAAAACTGCTTCATTTTTGCTGCAATTGTCCCGTCCCTTGCAGCGTATCTTGAAATGTTTACAATATCGGGCCTTGTTTTTTTAATAAGATTTAGTGAATCTTCAAACTGCCATTCTGTTTCCGAGGGAAAACCAACAATTATATCAGTTGAAATTGTAATCTCCGGAATTTCTTTCCTGAAAGCCTCAACTATTTTTATAAAATCCTCAGCAGAATATCTCCTGTTCATCGCCTTGAGCACTTCATTGTTCCCAGCTTGTACCGGAACATGCAGGAACTTGAACATTTTAGGGTGTTTATATAATTCAATTAGCTTATCCAGAGCCGGAATTGTGTTTCCTGGATTCATCATCCCGATTCTTACTTTGAAATCTAAAGGTATAGATAAAATCTGCTCCATTAATCCAACTAATTTTGATTTTCCGCCCATGTCAACCATATAGGCACCGGTATCGTTTGACGTAATCCAGATTTCCCTGCAGCCGGATTTTAAATGTGATTTAACATCTTCCCTGATAGCATCCATTGGGTAGGAAAATAATTTTCCCTTTACTAATTTGGTGGAGCAAAAAGTGCAGAAATAATTGCAGCCGTTTAGTATGGGGACAATTCCTATAATTGGATTTTTCCTGACAGAAGGAAGATTTACTTTCTGCTCATATTTTTTATCCAATAATTCAAGAG